>CAYMRB010000180.1:0-9713 GCA_964392615.1 uncultured Planctomycetia bacterium
CGAGGGCGGCCGTCCCGATTCCGCTGATCAGGTGGACCAGATCCCAGGTCGGCGACAGGCGCGGCCCCATGCCCGCGTGCCAGGTCAGGACGAGACCGCTGACGACGCTGGTGCCGACGAGTAGCGCCAGCAGGTAGCCCAGGACGGCGAGGGCCGTCAGTCGTTGACGCCACCACGTTCGCAGGTGCTTCCACTGGTAGACCATCCACGGAATCACCAGCAAGAGGCCGGCGGTGACATGAACGGCGACCTGGAGCTGCGAGGCGACGGAGAACGGGGCGAGGTACACCCAGAGTCCGGTTGCAGAGAGAACGAGCAGCAGGAGCGTCACGAGCCGGGCGCTGCGCGACGTCCAGCCTTGTGTGGCCAGCTGCTGGGAGTCTGGTCGCTTGGCGTGACCTCGAGCGTCACGTGACGGCATATCGGTCATGTCTCACGAGCCTGCGGGCGGGCCGGATTCTGGGAACAGCACAGAGAGGCCCGTCGGGGAAACTTCAGCGGCCGGCGGCAATCGGCTTGTCGGCGCGCCGAGTGCGTGATATCTCTACCCAGGTACTCGACCTGGCCACGGCGAGGTCGGAACCCCTTATGATGCGGGACGGGCCGCTCGACGGCCATGACCAGCGTCACGCTCGCCAGCGAGTCGCTGCCGGCCGCCGATACGGTAGATTTTCGGACGTCGAGGGTCCGAGAACGGATCGCGCGGAGCCGGCCTCGACCGGGATAGGACCGAAGGGATGCCCGTTTACCCAGACGAGAGCGCCTCCGAGCTCCAGACGGAGATCCGCCAGTTCCTCGAGTCCGACTCGTTCTTCGCGAACGTCGGAGACGAGGCGTTGGACAAGCTCACGATGCTCGGTCGAGTCCGGTCGCTCGGGGCCCGGGAGCGGCTCTTTTCCGCCGGTCAGACCTGCGACCGCCTGCACTTCCTCATGGAGGGGCGCGCACAGGTCTTCCTTCTGTCCGAGGACGGCCGCGAGCGGCTGCTGCACGTGTTGCTGGCGGGTGACATCGCCGGCCTCGTGCCTTTTTTCGACCGCAAGCCCTATCCGTGCACGCTCGTCACCGAGGAGGACAGCCGCTTCCTCGAGTTCCACCGCGACGATCTCCTCGGGATGCTCGCCAACGAAGCCGAGATCACGCTCGCCGTCCTCGGTGGGCTCGTCGCGCGCCAGCGCGAGATCGTCGGCTGCCTCGAGGAGGTCTCCTTCGAGAACACCTCGTCGCGGCTCTGGCATTACCTCGTCGAGCAGTCCGAAGGCCCCGACGGCGCGGAGTTCCCGCGCGTCATCGAGGCGCTTCCCACGCGCGAGCGGATCGCGAGCGCGATCGGCACGGTGCGCGAGGTCGTGTCGCGACGGCTGTCGCACCTCGTGCGCGAGGGCTTCGTCGAGATGAACGGGCGTCGGCTGACGCTGCTGCGGCCGCCGGAGTGATCCACGGCCTTCTCGTTCGTTCTCGCGCCCGGTCGTTATCGCCGCCGCTCCCGGAACTCGCGGGGTGACGCGCCCGTCACCTGCCGGAACACGGTCGCGAAGTACTGACCGGAGTCGAAGCCGCAATCGAGGGCAACGCGCGTGATGCTCTTCTGCGGCTCCGCGACGAGCATCTCGCACGCACGCTCGACACGGCAGCTCGCCAGGTAGCGAATCGGCGTCATGTTCGTGATCTTCTGGCAGTAGTGAGCGAAGCGCGTGCGTCCGAGGCCGCACTGGCGCGCCATCGACTCGAGGTCCCAGCGCTCTGATACGTGCGACGGAAGCTCCTCCTCGAGGAACATCTCGACCGTCCGCAACGTCGTCGACAGGTGGCGGTCCAGATCGATCGCCTCGCTCTCGAGAAGGTCCAGGAGCGCGACGAGGAGCTCGTTGATCGCGAGCGTCAGCCGCGTCTCGACCGAGCCGTCGTACTTCGGTGCGCGCAGGACGTCCGCGATGCGCTCGAAGGGGTGAGCGATCGACTCGCCCGCGTGCCAGACCGGCTGCTCGCAGTGACGCAGAAGCGTCGTCAGGCGCGCGAGGTCCTCCGGCGACAGGACGAGCCACTTCGGCCACTTCCACGGCTGATGCGGCCGCCGCACACCGACGTCGAGAATCAACCAGAACAGTCGGCTCGCCGTGACACAGCGCTCGCCCACGCGGTGGCGCTGCCACGGCCGCGTGATCGTCAGATCTCCGTCGTGGAGCTGCCAGGACTGCCGCCCGACCGCGAACCGAAGGCCGCCGCGCGCCAGGAACGTCAGCTCGATGCCCTCGTTGCGGTGCCAGTCCAGGTGCCACGTCTGATCTCGGCTCGCATCCCAGTAGCCGACGGTCTTGAGCCCAGGAAGGGCCTTTCGCGGCAGCGCACGGCCGGGATACGTGCCCCGCGCCAGCGCCTCGAGCGTCACGTCACCGCGCTGCCACGCGTCTCGCAGGGCGTCACAGGTGTCGGCGACCCAGGCCCCTTCGGGGGCGTCGAAGACCGCGGCTCGGCTCGACATGGATCGATGTCTCCGGAGCTCCTCGCCGATGTAGAAAATCTTCCAGTGGAACATCTCGCAAGATCGTCGGGGCTGCGGAGCGTAGTGTCAACGAGTCGTCAACAATCCGTTCGCGGCCCGCTCTTGCATCCGCACGACGAGGAGGAAGCATCGGTGGGGAGACCGACCGGCGGATGGCGAAGGATCGTCGAAGCACCACCGAGAGCCACGTGAGAGACTGAACGATGAGAGACAGCGACAAGCAACCAGGGGCATGCATTCCACCGTCGCGTCGTCGATTCCTGCGCCAGGCGACAACCGGCACGGCGGCGGCAGCGTTCGCCACGACCACTCTCGGGCTGCCCGCGGCCGGCGTGTTGGGCGCGAACGAGCGACTCGGCGTCTCGCTGATCGGCGCCGGAGGCCGAGGCTCGGCGCACTTCGGCATCCTCGCGCGCATGAAGGCGGGCGGCACCCCGATCGATCTCGTCTCGATCGCCGATGTCTACCGCGGTCACATCGAGCGCGGCAAGAAGCGCTTCGGGGTCGAGAAGGGCTTCATGAACCACCGCGAGCTCCTCGAGGACCCCGCGGTCGACCTTGTCTGCATCGCGACGCCGGACCACGCGCACGGCCCACAGGCGATCGACGCGGTCAAGGCCGGCAAGGACGTCTACTGCGAGAAGCCGGTCACGCACTGGCGTCAGTTCGACGTCACGAAGAAGCTCGCCGAGACGGTCGCCGCGTCCGATCGCGTCTTCCAGCTCGGCACGCAAGCGATGTCGGATTCGGTGTGGCACCAGATGAAGCGCCTCGTCCGCGAGGGTCTCATCGGCCAGCCCCTCTTCGGCGAGACCGGGTTCTTCCGCACCGGTGATTGGGGCGAGCGTGGCATGCCGATCACCGACAAGAACGCGCGGCCCGGCAAGGACCTCGATTGGGAGGCGTTCCTCGGCGACTCGCCGAAGCGGGAGTTCAGCGTCGATCGCTTCTTCCGCTGGCGCCTCTTCGAGGACTACGCGGGAGGACCGGTCACCGACCTCTACCCGCACAGCTTCACGCAGGTCGCCGACATCCTCGGCGTCGGCTTCCCGGCGAAGGTCGTCGCGACCGGCGGCATCCACCGCTACGCGTACGAGCTGCGCGAGGTGCCCGACACGTTCAACCTGCTCGCGGAGTATCCGGAGAAGGTGACGATCTCGATGCTCGGTACGCAGGGCAACGACTTCCAGGGCACCGGACGCCGCGGCGCCGGTCAGCGCGTGCCGATCATCCGCGGCTGGGACGGCTCTCTGACGATCGACCGCAACGAGATCGTGTTCACGCCGATCAGGCGCGGCGCGAAGAAGCCGCAGCGCATCCGGATCGAGGCCCCGGAGAGCATGAATCGCCACTGGGGCAAGCTCATCGAGTGCTGTCAGAAGCGCGACAAGAACACGTACAGCCCGATGGACCTCGCCTATCGCGTGCAGACCGTCATGCACATGGCGATGCTCGGCATGCGCGGTTGCAAGGTCGCGACGTTCGACGCGGCGAGCGAGAAGATCGTGCTCTGATTCGAGCCCTGCCGTCCGCGGCCTTCGTGCGCCGCAGACGGCAGAGCTACGGTCTCGCTACTGCGTCTTCAGCAGCCCCTCCAGCCGTCCGCGGTCCACCGCGAAGCCGGTGTGCTCGCTGGCCCGGTCGATGCCGTGGGCCTTGCAGAGCTCGAGGAATTTCGCGATCAGCGGTCGCATGTCGGCGAGCAGCTTCGCGTCGACCGACTTCGGATCCTTCGCGTACCAGACGGGATCGATCGCGAGGCGGAACACCGCGATCGATGCCTTTTCGACGCGTTGGCGCACCGTGGCGTCATCGGCGAGCTTCGTCGCTTCGTCGAACAGCGCCAGGGCGCGCGGCGCGACCGACGCGTCGATGCCGAAGTCCTTCGCGCGACGCGCGAAGCAGTTGCGGTGGACGCCGCTCTTCGCCGCCGTATCGTGAACGAGGTTGACGTAGCGCCGGATCGGCGGCGCTGCCTTGCCGTAGTGAAGGCGCAGGAACTCGTCGATCAGGGGCTCGGCGCTGCGGCTCGGATCCCAGATCAGGTTCGCGATCACGTAGTTGCGCAGTTCGGACAGCTCCGCGGCCCACGCATTGCCCGCCGCCTGCATGAACACGCCCCGCGCCTGGTTGGCGACGAAGAAGCGGACGTTCGGCTCGATGACCCGCAGGTTCGGGCACGGCAGCAGGTAGTTGCTGAAGTTCGTGTTGTAGTTCCAGATCGAGATGTTGCTGCAGATCTTGCCCCAATTGCGCATGTCGGCGCAGAAGTCGACGTTGCGCGGGCAGCTCGGATCATCGATCGCGTGAATGAGGCAGCACTCGATGCTGCAGAGCTGGATCTGCACGTTCGGACGCGGCACGAGCGTCTTCGGCGGCTTGCGCGTGTACCAGTAGCTCAGCGTGCCGACCTTGACGTCAGGGTGCTTCTTGGCGACTTCGTCGGCGACCGCGTTGACGAACGTCAGCAGCGACCCCATCGGCGTGCCTTCACGCTTGTCGATGGCGGCGCACTTCTCGCAGCGGCAGTACTTGTCGTTGTCGTTCTGGCTGACCGAGACGTTCGCGTCGTGCGGGCGCGACGCGATCTCGGCGAGCACGGACTCGGTGACGATCCGCAGGACGTCGGGATTCGTCAGGCAGGGCTCGTTCTCGTAGCCGTCGTTGCGGACGATCGCGCGGCGCTTGCCGTCGATCAGGCAGAAGTATTCCGGGTGCTCCTTGCCGTACTTCTGCGACGGAATCTGCCGGAAGAAGCTGTGGTTGATATTCGTGATCCCGGACTTGCCCCCTAGGCGCTCTGCGGCGGTGACGGTGTTGACGCGCATGCGCGCCGCGAACGTCGCGTTGCGGTTGATCTCGCCGTAGTAGCTCCAGCGCATCGCGAACGACGGGCGGAACGTGCGGTCGATCGGGCCGACGACTCGCCACGGGCCGATCGGCGGCACATGCGTGTGGTCCGCGGTCAGGAAACGGACGCCGACATGGTTCTCGAGAAACGAGTAGACGGCGTAGAGCGTGCCGCGCGGCCCGCCGCCGGCGAGGGCGATGTTGCCGTCGCGGATGACGATGCGCAGATCCTCGTCGCCGATGTCATCCGTCGCGAAGCCGACGTTGCTCGCGCGCATCGCGTCGGACGAGCCGATGAAGACGTGGCGGTCGGGTCGGTCGGTGCGGTGGACAATCGCCAGTCGCGCGCCAGATGCCTTCTCGAACAGATCGCGGAACTCGCCGGCTGCGTAGGTGAGCGCGGGCGTCGTCGGTTCGGCGGTGACGATATCCCACGCACCGAGCTCCGCCAGGTTGACCCCGCGGGGCGATTCGGCGCGAGCGGGTGCTGAGACGACAACGATTGCGATCAGGGAGACGATCCGTGTCATCGTTCGATACCTCACGGTCTACCGTGCCTTGTTGCTGCCCGACTTCTTCTCGTCCTCGAAGTGAGCTTGCAAGCGATCGAGAATCACCTTGTCGACCGTCAGGACCGTGCCGTGTCGCGCGCCGCGCGGGAAACGGATGCGCTCGGTGATGTCCTCCCAGGTCCGGAGGTCCTTCGAGCGAACGGCCTCGTAGCGGCCTCTCGTATAGGCATCGAAGTAGACGATCCATGTGCCATCCTGTTGGATCGCGCTCGGCCCCTCGACCCAATTGCGAGGAGAGATCGGCTTCTCCGGCACCTTCCACGGCCCGGTCACGCGGTCGCTGGTCGCGACGAGGATCTCCTTCTTGGCGGTCGGGAACTTGCGCTCGTCCTTGTAGAAGAGAAGGTACTTCTTCCCCTGCATTGCCAGGTAGCCGTCGATCACGTTGTAACCGGGATCGAAGAACAGGCGCGTCGGGGTGAACGTCTCGAAATCGCGCGTCGACGTGAAGTAGATCCGGTGGTTGTACTGGCTCTCGGAGCTTCCAGCGGTTCCCGGAAAGCGGCCGGGGATCGTCGTCGACCAGATGATGTAGAACGTGCGGCCGGCCGGGTCGTAGAACAGCTCCGGAGCCCAGCTATTGCGAGCCTTCGGCTCGTGCATCATCACCGGGATCGAGCGCTGCGGGGACCACGAGATGAGGTCGCGGGAGCTCGCGTAGCCGATGATCCGATCCTTCCACGAGCTTGTCCACACCATGTGGAACGTGCCGTCCGGTCCGCGGACGACGCTCGGGTCCCGCATGAGACGGTCCTTGCCGACCGTCGGCTTCAGGCACGACTTGCCCGCGTTGAGAGCGGTCCACTTCAGGCCGTCCTCGCTGTAGGCCAGGTGCAGGCCATCCTCTCCGTTGCGGATGAAGTACGAGAAAAGGTAGCGCTGCTCCGGCGGCTCGGCTCCCAGAGGCGCAGAGACGACGACGATCGCGAGCAGACAGAAGAGCCGTTCCATCGTTCGATTCCTCGTGGCACGCTGTGGTGGACGGACTGCTAACGCAGAATCGGCCGTTTCGACGGGGAAGTCAATCGCGACGGCCGAGGACAGGGTCAGGAGACAACGGAATGACTGGAGATAAGGTATGACGCACTCGATTCCTCCGGCTCGCCGTCGCGGGCTGTTCGTCGCTGCTTCGATCGTCGCATTCTGCGTCGTGGTCGGAGGCACCACGACTGTGGCTGCAGACGACGCGAAGGCCGCGAAGCCAGCGACGAAGCCGATTCGCGCCCTCGTCGTCACGGGAGGTCACGGCTTCGACAAGAGCTTCTGGACCGTGTTCGAGGGGCACCCCGGCATCACCTATCGCAAGGCCGCGCACCCCAAGGCGTTTGCCGAGCTCGCGGCCGATCGCGCTGACTCGTTCGACGTGCTCGTCCTGTACGACATGTACACCAAGCCGATGCCGCAGAAGGCGCGCGCCGATTTCGCCGCGCTTCTCGACAAGGGCAAGGGGCTCGTCGTGATGCACCACGCGCTCGCGAGCTATCCGGACTGGCCGGGTTACGAGAAGATCATCGGCGGTCGGTATCTCGTCGGGCCGCGGAAGACCGCGACGGGCACGATCCCCGGGTCCACCTACCGCCACGACGTCGACCTGCGCATCGAGATCGCCGACCCGGCGCACCCCATCGTTCGCGGACTCTCCGACTTCGATATGAACGACGAGACGTACGGCGGATACCTCGTCGAGCCCGGCGTTCACCAGCTGCTGCGCACGCAGCACAAGACGAGCACGCCCGTCATCGGTTGGTGCAAGAGGCACGCGAAGTCGCGCGTCGTCGTGTTGCAGTCCGGCCACGACGCGAAGGCGTACAACCATCCGAGCTACCGCACGATCGTCGCGCGCTCGATCCGCTGGGCCGCGCGTCGCATGGCGGGCGATGCCGTGCGCACTCCACCGCGTCCCTCGAAGCGCTTGTTCAACGGCAAGGACCTGACGGGATGGGAGGTTTCCGGCGACGCGCGCTGGGAGGTCCGCGACGGCGTCTTGGTCGGGATCCAGGGGCCGAAGGGCGAGTCAGGCGATCTGCTGTCGAAGGGGGACTACACCGACTTCGACCTCACCGTCACGTACCGCATCACGTGGCCGGCGAACTCGGGCATCTGGTTCCGCTATCAGGAAGCGCAGAAGACCTACCAGGCGGACATCCTCGAGTACAAGAACCCGGTCGCTTGGTCGGGCACGCTCTACTGTCCGGGCAAGATGTTCATCGCGACGAACAAGGATCCGTCGACAGTCCGGCGCGAGGGCTGGAACACGATGCGCATTGTCGCGCGCGGCGACAAGATGTCGGTCGACCTCAACGGCATCCGCGTCGGCGAGGCTCGCGACGGTCTGTCGTCGCACGGCCGGGTCGGGTTCCAGATCCACGCTGGAGCGCAGTTCGAGACGATGAAGATCGAGGTGCTCGACGTCCGGCTGACACCGCTCGACGGGGTCAAGGACGACGAGCAGGTCCTTCGTGACGCGCCGGCGCGCATCGAAGCGCACCGCAAAGGGCCGCTCGTCGTGCGCGTCGTCGACGAGAAGGGCAAGCCCGTCGAGGGCGCCGACGTGACGTTTCGCCAGCTGCGTCACGAGTTTCTGTTCGGCTGCAACATCTTCATGCACGGCCGGTTCGACAAGCCCGAGGATGAGGCGGCGTATCGGTCCCGATTCGCGGCGCTGTTCAACTTCGCGACGCTGCCGTTCTACTGGAACGGATACGAGCGTGAACGCGGCAAGCCCGAGCACGCGAGCCGCAAAGCCGTGGCCGAGTGGTGTCGTGACAACGGCATCACGACGAAGGGGCATCCGCTCGTCTGGAACCATCCGGCGGGCGTGCCGGGCTGGTTGCCGGAGAAGAGCGAGGAGATCCGCGCTCTGTCGGAGGCACGCGTCGTCGATTGCGTCGAGCAGTTCAAAGGGCTCATCGGCATCTGGGACGTCGTCAACGAGGCCGTCGCCCCGGAGCGCTTCAAGGACGGCAACCGCATGACGGTCGCGATGGCCGAGCTCGACGTCATCGACTGGACGATCCGCTCCTTTCTCGCCGCGCGCCGCGCTCAGCCCGACGCGACGTTGCTGATCAACGACTACCGCCTGGACAAGGCGTACGAGAAGCTCATCGAGCGCCTGAAGCACGAGGACAAGCCCGTCTGGGACGTGATCGGAATGCAGAGCCACATGCACGGCGGCGTGTGGTCGCCGGCGCGCGCGTGGGGAGCCTGCGACCGCTTCGCGCGCTTCGGCGTGCCGCTTCACTTCACCGAGACGACGATCGTCAGCGGGCCGCGCGCGCAAGCCCGTCGGTGGGGGCCGACCGAGCCGGCGCTCGAGGCGCGGCAGGCGCGCGGCGTCGCGAGCTTCTACACGACATTGTTCAGCCACCCGGCGGTCGAGGCGGTCACGTGGTGGGACTTCGCCGACCGCGGCGCATGGCAAGGGGCCGCGGCGGGCTTCCTGCGGCGCGATCTGTCGCCGAAGCCGTCGTATGGCGTGTTGCACGACCTCGTGCGCCGCGCGTGGTGGACCGACGCGACCGTGCGTACCGGCAGCGACGGCATCGCGCGATGGCGCGCGCACTTCGGCGACTACGAGATCGCCGTGCACAAGGACGACGCGAGCGCGGCGGCCCGTCTCGCGTTTCCGCGCCGGCTCGGACGGATGTCGGGCGACATCGTGTTGGCGGGCAAGGCGGCCAAGGCCAAGAAGGCCTGATCTTCGCTCTTCTCTTCCCTCTTCCTGATGACGCGTTTTGGCCGGGCCCCGCCGCCCCCCCCCCCGGGGGCCCCAGCCGCAAGCCCGAAAA
>CAYMRB010000180.1:9723-18225 GCA_964392615.1 uncultured Planctomycetia bacterium
CTGGCGGCGGCGCGGGGGGGCCGCGGGGGCGCGGCGGCGGCCCGCCGGCCCCCCCCCCCCCCAAAACCGTCACGGGAAGTACATCGCCTCGACATAGACGTCGTGGAAGCGCTCGTCCGCCGACAGCTCCACGTGCTCGCAGCGCTCCTGGATCGACTCGATGCGGCGCCAGAGGTCGTCGGCTCCCGTCGAGAAGAGAGCCATCTTCGCGCCGCGTAGCGCCGCGTTGCCGGTCGAGGTCACATGACGGGGCCGCGCCTCGATGAGGCCGATGCGGCGAGCGCTGGCGCGGCGGATCGAGTTGCCGAACGCGCCCGCGAGCCAGCAACTCTCGAGGGTTTCGGGGCCGATGCCCGCCCTCGCCGTCAGCAGCCGCACTCCCGCCGCGATCGCCGCCTTGGCGAGCTGCAGCTCGCGGACATCGCGTTGCGTCAGCTCGACCGAGCCGAGCAAGGTCCAGCTCGACATGTCGGTCGACGTGAAACGCCCGGACGCGTCGATCGTGCCGAGGTCGAGGCCCGCAGCCACGGCGTCGACGAGGCCGCTGCCACAAAGCCCCGTCGGCCTGCCCCCGCCGAGCACGCCGACGTCGATGCCGCCGTCATCGCGAGGGGTGACCTCCGCGACCGCGCCGGTCGCCGCGCGCATGCCCATCGTGATTCGCGCGCCCTCGAATGCCGGGCCGGCTGCTGTCGACGCGCAGGTCAGCTCGCCGTTGTCGCCGCCCTCCGCGACGACGATCTCGCCGTTGGTACCGAGGTCGATCAACGCGGAGGGCGTGGGGCAGCGATCGAGTCCGGTCGCGAGGATTCCGGCCAGGACATCGCTACCGACGAAGCTGCCCAGGCACGGCAGGAAGCGTACGCGAGGATCGCGGTCGCCCGTTCGCCAACCGAGCTGGCTTGTCGCGCGGAAGACCTCGAGCCCATCGCGTTCGGTGACGAACGGATACCGCGACAGCGGCTCGACTGAGATGCCGCAGAACATGTGGTGCATCGCGGTATTGCCGACCAGCACGATATCGCGGAGGTCGCCGCGGTCGGCGGGAATCGCGCTGGCGAGCTCCGCGGTCAGCTCGCCGACGGTCTCGCGCACGAGTTCCCGCAGCAAGTCCTCGCCGTCCTCCATGAGCGCGAAGTGAATGCGGCTCATCAGGTCGGCGCCGTAGCGGCCTTGCGGGTTCAGCGCCGTACGCACGCCGAGCACCTCTGCCGTGCGCAGATCGACCGATTGAGCGACGATCGTCGTCGTGCCGAGGTCGATCGCGATGCCGACACCCGGCCGCGGCTCGAACTCGAACGCGCCGTCGTCGCCGAGCACCTCCGCTTCCCACTGCGCGACTTCGAGGGCGAGGTCTTCCGTCGCGATCGCGCGGCAGGCCAGGCGCCAGCCCGCGTCGATCTCGGCGTCGCTGAGACGCTCTCGGTCCGCCGCCGTGATCGGCAGCGATCCTTCGAGCACACGAACGCGGCAGCCGCGACATTGCCCGTGGCCGCCGCACGGGAACTCGACGCCGTGCGGAAAGAGCACTTCGTGCAGCGCGGCGCCGCGTGCGATCTCGCAGTCCGCGCCGATCGGTCGCAGAGAGACGCGAATTCGTCCGTCTCCCTCTTCCCGGATCGCGGGGCCCGTCATGGTGTATTCGTCTTTCGCGCCTCGACGAGGTCGTCAGCCCAAGTCGCGGCGACGCTGTGGCCGGGAGGAACGACGAGAAACTCGCTGTCGTCCCAAACGCCCTCGACGAGACGACGGAGGAACGACAGGTCGCCCGCCGTCTTCTCGAACGTCAGCCCGAGCTGCGTGGCCTCCTGGCGGGCCGACTCTTCGTGGCGCTTGCCGGGCTCGACGCCGGTCTCGATGAAGAGCACGCGCGTGAAGGGGTCCGGGCCGAGCTGCTCGGCGATGTACCGCGCGTTCTCCTCGCCGTATCGCTCGACGAGCTCCTCCCACTCGAAGTCGAGGCCCATCTGGCGCCGGATCGAGTTCTGCTGGATCTCCTGCGAGTTCTCCGGCCGGTCGATCCAGCCGCACGACCGGAAGCAAGTGCCGGGATGCTCCGACACGCAGTCCACGTGTCGCCTGACGGATCCGAGCAGCAGCGAGATGCAATCGTGCGCTCGTGGCACGATGAGCGGGGTGGTCCGTGCGTGGAGGCCCGACAGCCCGCCGCTGCAAAGTCCGAAGCCGAGCGCGATCGCGTCGAACGGTGGCACCGGCGTCAGATCGATCGCCTCCTGGATCCGTGCGCACATATTGCGTACGGGGAGCTCATGCAGGCCCATGGGTAGGTACTCGAGCTCGACATCGGAGCGCGAGTCCGGCAGCAGGGCCTCCATCTCCGTTTGGAAGACGTCGCAGCTGATGAGTTTCAGGCGCACGGCCGGATTGTCCCCGGTCTCCGGCCCGCGGGTCAACCGGTTTCGAGTCACCCGCGTCAGGGCGCGGAATCCCGTTATCACCCCCTGCTGACGTGTCCCTTGTCACGGAAAGAGATCGCCGCAATAGGGCCTAGTGTCTTGACAATCCTGCCCCCTCTCGCGGTGATGGACGACTCTACGACGGAGGTGATATGTCCGCAGAGATGGAAAAGCTCTACGACGAGCGGTTGCGTCGCTACACGACGGCGATGCGGAACGAGAAGCCCGACAAGGTGCCGATTCGTCCCTTCGTCGCCGAGTTCACCGCCAAGTACGCGGGTTACGACTGTCAACAGGTCACGCACGACTACGAGCTCGCGTTCGACGCGGCGCGCAAGTGTGCGGCCGATTTCGACTGGGACGCGGTCGTCGGCAATATGGTCTATGTCTGGACCGGGCTGACGCAGGCGATCGGGCTGCGGTACTACGCGATTCCCGGCATCGATGTTCCGGCGGACACCGGCTTCCAATACCGCGAGCCGTCGGAAGACGACGCGTACATGCTGCCCGATGAGTACGACGAGCTCATCGATGACCCGACGGCGTTTCTCTACAACAAGTGGCTACCGCGGGCGACCTCGACCGTCTGCGCGCCGGGAGCGCCGAACACCTACGAGAACAACCTGTCCTTCGTCAAGGGCAGCATGGCGATGCTGAGCTACTTCTACGGCTTCGGCACGCAAGCTCAGCGTCTTCGCGAGGAGAGCGGGACCGTCTCGTGCATCGCGGGCATCCTGAAGGCGCCGCTCGATATCATCGCCGACAAGCTGCGCGGCTATCTCGGCCTGCTCAGCGACCTGGAGACGCAGCGGGACAAGGTGCTCGCGGCGTGCGAGGCGCTCGCGCCGCACCTCTTGAACGTCGCCCTCACGAGCGGCGACCCGACCGGCACCGTACCCGTCGGTCTGTGGATGCACCGCGGCGGTGTGCCGTTCGTGTCCTACGAGATCTTCAACGAGATCTACTGGCCGACGCTCAAGCCGATCGTCCTCGAACTCTGGGGCAAGGGGCGTCAGACGCTGTTCTACGCCGAGGGCGATTGGAACCCGCACCTCGACGCGTTCGCCGAGCTGCCGGACGCGAGCATCGTCTACCACATCGATCAGGCCGACATCTTCGAGGCGCACCGCAAGATCGGGCACAAGTTCTGTCTGTCCGGAGGCATTCCGAACGTGACGCTGGCGTTCGGGACGCCGGACGAAGTGCGGGCGCGCTGCAAGGAGGTCATCGATGGCGTCGCGGGCGACGGTGGGTATATCATGGACGCCAGCGCGATCATGCAGAACGATTCGGAGGTCGACAACGTTCGTGCGATGACGGACTTCACTCGCGAGCACGGCGTCTACTCGCAGGGTTCGACAGGCGGCACGGCGTCCGGTGAGGCCAAGGGAGATGTGCCTCCGAGCGGCATCGACGACTCGGCGTGGTCGCGGTCGAGCGTCGCTCCAGGCGTTTGCATTCCGTGGGAGCGGAAGAAGTCGGAGCTGCCGCCGATCTCGGGCGACGAAGCCCTCGTGAAACGGATCTGGGAGGAACTCGACGGGTTCGGAAACATGTATATCTGGCAGTGCCTCTTGTCGTTCTGACCTCGAAGGCGCGCGCCGCGGCGCTGATGCGCCGGCGAACAATAGTGAGACTCGACGTAGCAAGGATTTCGTAGAATGAGTGATCTCGCGCAACTGACGGAAGCGGTCAAGACCGGCAAGAAGGACGAGGCGATCGAGCAGACGCAAGCGGCTATCGCGGCGTCGGTGCCTCCGGAGCAGGTCCTGAATGCGATGGTCAAGGCGATGGACGGCATCGGGAAAGACTTCCAGGAGGGACGAGCCTTCGTTCCCGAGATGCTGATCGCGGCTCGCGCTATGAAGGAATCGCTGGCGGTCCTCGAGCCCGAGCTCGTCGCAGCCGGCATCAAGCCCGAGTTCAAGGTCGTGATCGGGACGGTGCAGGGCGATCTTCACGACATCGGCAAGAACCTCGTCGCGATGATGTGGCGTGGGTCGAACTTCGAGGTCGTCGATCTCGGCACGAACGTCACGGCCGAGCAGTTCATCGCGGCGATCCAGGAGCACGGCCCGCAGATCGTCGGTCTCTCGGCGCTCTTGACGACGACGATGACCGCGATGAAGAACATCGTCGAGGCGATCAAGGCCGCGGATCTCGCCGGCGTGAAGATCATGGTCGGCGGCGCGCCGATCACGCAGGAGTTCGCCGATCGCGTCGGTGCGGATGGCTACGCTGCCGACGCGGCCAGCGCGGTCGAGATCGCGCGTCAGCTGCTGGCGGCCTGACCGACTCGCGTATTGCCGACGGCGCGGCGCGCAGGGGCCGCGGCGCGCCGGGGGGGGCTGTGATGCGGGGGAAGGTATTGACTCTAGGAACCATCGTGACTAACCTGTCGACGTTGCCACCTGTGGTTCTGCGGACCGTGGGCGATGGGTTTCCTGCGGTCGGGGTGGCGTGATCGACATGGAGGGGTCGCCATGCGTCGTCATTCGCGCATCGTCTGCAGGGGTGGCGGAGTGTGCACAGCGCGCGGGGTTGTCGTGCTCGCGCTGCTGGCTACGCTCCTCGGTGGGGAGGCAGCGTCGCGATGGCGCGCGGAGGAGGTGACGGAGCTGCCGCGCCGTCGCGGTCTGGTGCCGTTCGCGCCGTCTCGGCTGCTCGACCTCGACGCCGCCCAGCCGGGCGGACGCGCCGCGTTGCCGGCACCGGTGCGCGAGTTCGCCGACGCGCAGGGTGCGGACTGGACGCTCTTCTGGGACGACCTTCTCGCGACGCCGCGCTTTCTCGCGCCCCGTTCACCGGAGCCGATCGAGCTCGTGCCCGGCGGCGACGTCGTCCGGCGCCGCGACGAGGCGGTCGTAGCGGTGCGCCGATTCGTCGACGCGCACGCAGGCCTGTTCGGCGTGACGGCCGCGGCCTTGTCGCCTCCCGACGATGCGACGACGTTTGCGATCGGCGACGGCCTCGTCGTCGTCTTCGCGCAGCGCGTGGAAACACCGTTGGCTTCCCTGCCCGTGCGCGGCACGGCGCTTCGCGCGTACATCGCTGGAGACGGGCGTCTCGTCTGGATCAAGGCGTATCTGCTTCGAGGCGCGCAGCGCCGGTACGACGACTCGGGCGCGGACGCGATCGTGTGGCTCGATGCGAACGCGGTGGGGGAGCGGGCCGTCGGCGAGGCGCGTGCGGAGGAAGGTGACGATGGCGCGACGATGCACGCTCTGCGTCGCGAGCTCGTCTTCCTCGACGCGGACGTCGACGACGGCGATCGTCTGGCGTTGACGCCGGTGTGGGCGGTCGAGCTCGCGGCGACGGATGGCGTCTTGCGCGAGGAGTTGCGCGCTGCGGCGACGGGTGAGGTGCTCGCGGGCAGCGATCTCGTCGAGCACTTCGAGTTCACCGCGCGCTTCGCGGCGCGCACGGCCGATCTGACCGATCCGTTCGCGTTGCGCGAGGAGATCGTCGAGGTGCCGCAGGGCTTTCGGCCGACGATCGTGCGGGATCGCGGCGACACCGCGGTGGCCGTCGTCTCGTGCGAGGATGGCACGGACGGGCCTGGAACTGGCCGGGTGCTGATCGAGTCGTCCGAGTGGCTCTCGCGGCTTCGCGTCGTCGTCGCTGGCGACACGACGAGCGACGCATCGTGTCTCGAAGTGCTCGCGAGCCGCGAGTCACCGGAGCGCTTGCCGTGCGCCGGCGACGAAGGCTCGCGGCTCGACGACGTCTGTCCCGAGCTCCTGCTGACGCCGCTCGTCGTTCCCACGTTCGGGCTCGTGCTGCCTTGGAGTCACGATGACCGCCTGCGCTGTCTGATGGTGTGCGACGACGGGTTCGCCGGGCCGACCCTTCAGCCGATCGTCGAAATGGACGAGGTGGCCGAGCTTTCGTTCGACCTCGTGTTCAATGCGGTCGCGATGTTCGAGGACGCGGAGACGCCCGAGCTCGCGGCGTGGCTCGAGGAGGTCACGTCGGGATGGCTGCACGACTACCACCACGCCGACCGCGTGCTGCGTGCGGCCCGCGCCGTGATCGACTCCGACCTGCCGGACGTCGGCCGGTTCGGCCTGCTGCGCCTGCAGCCGCTCGATTGGTCCGAAGGGCCACCGCAGGGCGCACCGCGCGTCGAGGCGGCGGCGGACGGAGCATGGCTTCGCTACTCGCCGCTCGTCGGAGCCGCCGGGCCGAGCTATCGCGTCAACGGGACGATCATCGCGCACGAGGTCGGCCACCACCTGATGCGCGAGATCACCGGCGCGCTGTCGATGAACCCGGTCGGCGAGGGCATCGCGGACGCGCTGGGAGCGTACGCGCTCGAGGAGCCGCGCATCGGCTTCCAGCGCGTCGACGACGATCCGGAGCAGCTCGTCGAGGGACCCGTCGGTCGCGACCTCGGCCGATCGCTCGACGAGCTCGCAGCGCCCGAGGAGGGCGAGAGCGTCGAAGAGCGCCAGACGAAGCTCGGCGCGTTCGCGGCGGTGGGGTTCTGGCGGTTGTGGCAGATTGCGGAAGGGCCCAGACTCGAGAGTCCGGAAGTCGCCGCGCGGCTATTGTACCGTTGGATCGCGACCAATCGGGCGCTGGAAGGCGCGCCGGCGCGCGGCGTCGACGATGCGAGCAGCCTGCTCGAGGAGCTACTCGGCGTCAACGCGGCGATGGGAGATCCAGACGAGCCCCGGACTGCTTTCTTCGCCGAGGAGCTCGCCGCGTCGTTCCCGTGTCACGTGTTCAGCCGCGCGATCGACTTCCTGCGCGGCGATGTGAACTTCGACTCCCGACTCGACCTCGCCGACGCGATCGGCGTGCTGACGTTCCTCTTCGGCGGCGAGTTCGGCTTCCACGATTGTCTCGACGCGCACGATACGAACGACAGCGGCGCGGTTGACCTCGCCGACGCGGTCTTCACGTTGAATCACCTGTTCATGGGCGGCGAGGCCCTGCGCCCGCCGTTCCCGCTCTGCGGCCGCGACCCGAGCCGCGACGCGCTGTGCTGCATCGAGAGCCCGTGCCCCGAGGGGGGCGAGTGACTACGGACAGGCGTCGTAGCCCTCGCACGATAGCGGCTCGGCCAGCCGCAGCCGCGCGTAGCGCCCGCACTCGGGAAACGGCGCCTCCGGCGGCCGCGGCGAGCGGCGGAACAGGTACATCGCGAGGTCGATCGCGTCCGCGACGACGACCTCGTTCGACGCGTTGACGTCGAGCGCCATCAGGCACGTCACATCGTCGACCTCACCGGAGACGAGGTAGGCGAGGATCGTGACGATGTCGCCGACCGTCAGGCGACCGTCGCCGTCGGCATCGCCGCGCAGGAACGGAGTCCTCTCGTCCTCGAAGCGCAGCACGTGCACGTAGCCCCGCTGCGTGAAGTGGTCGGATTCCTCGCGCGCGGTGATGACGAACTCGGGGCGGCCGTCGCCCGTCACGTCGCCGAGCGCAGAAGCCGTCGCGAGGTATCCGCTGCCATGGCTCTGCAGTCCGTCGTAGACCTGCAGCAGCACTCCCGTGCGTCCGGAGCGGACGAAGAGTCGGCCGAGCGACGTCGACACGACGGACGGCGAGCGGTCGGTGCCGACAGCGAAGTCCGTCGCTCCGTCGAGGTCGAGATCACCGACGGCGCGGATCTGCCGACCGAGCTCGTCGGGCCAGCGGTTCGCGAGCCGCACGTGCAGGCCGCGGTGCTCGTACCGCAGCGCGAAGTCCGGCAGCTCGTAGACGCCGGTCCAGCCGACGTCCTGGCGTCCGTTCCAATCTGCCAGCGACGACGACACGAGGAGCTCGACGTGACCGTTGCCGTCCGCATCGCCGAGCGCGACGACGCCGCTCTGGCCGACACCGGGCAGGCCCGCTGGAGTGGGAAACACGGCGACCTCGTCGCCGGTACGCGCGTCGAGGAGGTACAGTCGCGCGCGGATGCCCAACGAGATTGCCGGCTGCGCGACGACGACGTGCGGCACGCCATCGCCGGCAGTCTCGCCGACGTACGCGAGCCCCTGGCCGAAGTAGCCGCGGCCGCGATCGCCGATACGTTCCCAGACGAGCTCGCCGGTCGCGCCCGAGTGGAGCCGCACGCGGCCGAGGGTCTCGG
>CAYMRB010000181.1:0-18192 GCA_964392615.1 uncultured Planctomycetia bacterium
CCCTCCGGGTCGGCCATGTACACGAGCTCGATCGTCCCCTCTCCCGGCACGGCGCGCGTGTGCATCGCGCCGACGTCCCGGCCGCCCTTCTCGAGCACGAGTTCGCGCGCCTCGGCGACCGACTCGACCTCGAACGCGATATGCGGGAAGCCGGGCGTGTTCAGGCGCATCGTCGGGCGCGGGTCGTTCTCGCCGTATTGGAAGATCTCGATCGTCGGTCCGCCGTCGCCGTGACCCGGAACGCGCAGGTGGATGCCGTTGATCCAGGCGCCGGGGATGCCGGTCAGCGTTTCGACCCAGGGGCCGTGGTGGTCCCTCTCGACGCCGACCGGCTCGCAGCCGAACACCTCGACGTAGAAGTCGACCAGCCGGCGCCAATCGTCCGCGACGATGTTGACGTGTGCGTAGCGCGCTCGGATCGGGCCTTTCTTGCGGTTCGCCATCGTCCTTCGTCTCCGGGATTCTCCGATCGCCTGTCTCGTACGGGCGGCAGATAGACCTTTCCTTCCACCTCGACTCGGTTTACCACTATGGGCTCGGTTCCGGAACCATCCTGTCCGTCGCCCGAATTCACCGGGTTCAGTGCAGGAGCTCGCGACCCGTTCTGACGACCTCACACGATTTGCCAACTCGCCCGCTCTTGCAGCCATACGCCCGTCGCGTCGTCGGCGCGTTCTGCGTAGCCCTCGCCCTCGCGTTGACCTCCTGCGATGCGGGCGGCGATGCCGGTGCGAACGGCGCCGCGGGCACACGCCGCGGCGGCGACTTCGCCGGACAGCCGCCGGTGCCGGTCGCGGTCGAGGCGGCGATGACCGGCTCGATCTCCAGCTTCTACACGGCGACCGCGACGCTCGAGGTCGAGAAGGAGGCCCAGGTGCTCGCGCGGGTCTCGGGGATCGTCGAGAAGCGTCACCACGAGGAGGGCGACGACGTCCCGGTCGACGAGCCCCTTCTCACCATCGACAACGACGAGTACCGGCTGCGTTTCGAGCAGGCCCAGGCGCGGCGCGTCAGCCTCGAGGCGAAGTACACGCGTCTCCTGAAGGTCTCCAAGGACCTCGTGTCCGTCGACGAGCTCGAGGCCGCGCAGAACGACCTCGACACGGCGAAGGCCGACGAAGGCCTCGCGAAGCTGCAGCTGTCGTACACGACCGTCGTCGCGCCCTTCGAGGGGCGGATCGTCCAGCGCTTCGTCGACGAGGGGCAGAACGTCACCGTCGGCACGCCTCTATTCACGGTCGCGGACTTCAACCCGCTTCTCGCGCGCGTCTACGTGCCGGCGAAGCAACTCGGCAAGCTCGCGACGGAGCAGGCGGTCGATCTCGTGCTCGACTCGATCGATCCGCGCTCGACGGAGGCCGACACCGGGCCGCTGAAGGGCACGATTACCGAGATCAGCCCGGTCATCGATCCGGAAACCGGCACGATCAAGGTGACCATCGAGATTCCGGACTACCCGAAGAACACTCGACCCGGCGACTTCGCCGAGGTGCGCATCGTCACCGAGGAGCGCGCCAGCGCGACCCTCGTGTCGAAGACCGCCGTCTTCACCGACAAGGGCGAGCGCGTCGCGTACGTCGCGGATACCGCGAACGGCACCGCCGAGCGGCGCGTTGTCGAGGTGGGCTTCTCCGACGACGACCGCACCGAGATTCGCGACGGCATCGGCCCGGGCGACCTCGTCATCGTCAAGGGGCAGCGTTCGCTGCGCCACGGCTCGCCGATCAAGATTCTCGCGGGGCCCGGCAGTCCTGAGGGGGCTGACGACGCCGACGGCGAGGTGTCGTCCTCGACGGACTCCGAGAAGAAGTCACAGGACTCGCTATGAGGGCGCTCGTCGACCTGGCCGTCCGGCGGCGGGTCAGCGTCACGATGACGGCTCTCGCGGTGACGGCCTTCGGGTTCGTCGGCTACTCGCGGCTGTCGCTCGAGCTTTTCCCGGACATCTCCTATCCGTCGATCACGATTCAGACCGCCTTTCCGGACACCGCGCCGCAGGAGGTCGAGTACCTGATCACGCGCGACGTCGAGGACGTCGTCGGCGTCCTCCCGGGGCTGCAGACGGTGCACTCGGTGTCGCGCTCGGGCACGTCCGAGGTGACGCTCGAGTTCGATTGGGGCTCCGACATGGACTACCTGTCCATGGAGGTGCGCGAGAAGCTCGATCGTCTCAATCTGCCGGAGGAGGCCGAGGATCCCGTCGTCCTGCGCTTCGACCCGAGCCTCGACCCGATCGTTCGCATCGCCCTGTCGAGCGACGGCGACCTGCGCGAGTTGCGCTACTTCGGCGAGCAGCGCCTCAAGCAAGACCTCGAGACTCTGAAGGGCATCGCGTCAGCACAGGTCAAGGGCGGCCTCGAGGAGGAGATCCAGATCGAGGTCGACCAGGAACGCCTCGCGGCCCTCGGTATTCCCCTCGCGCGTATCCGTCAGGTGGTCGAAGCCTCGAACCTCAACCTGCCCGGCGGCGCGCTGCGCGGCGAGGATCGCCAGTATCTGATCCGCACCGTCAACGAGTTCGAAGACCTCGAGGAGATCCGCCGCCTGATCATCTGGCAGGACGGCCCGGCCTCCGTGCGCCTCGGCGAGGTCGCGAACGTGTTCATGGGGGCGAAGGAGCGCGAGGAGATCACGCGCGTCAACGGGAAGGAGTCCGTCGAGATCTCGATCTACAAGGAGGGCGACGCGAACACCGTCACGGTCGCCAAGGCCCTCTGGAAGAGGCTCGACGCGTGGAAGCCGAAGCTCCCACCCGGCTACCGACTCGACGCGCTGTTCGATCAATCACAGTTCATCGAGCAGGCGGTCAACGAGGTCCGCAACGCGGCCATCATCGGCGGCATCCTCGCGATTCTCGTGCTCTTCGCATTCCTGCGCGATTTCCGCAGCACGCTGATCATCGCGACGTCGATTCCGCTGTCGGTCATCGCGACGTTCCTGTGCATGTACCTGCTCGACATCTCGCTGAACATCGTGTCGCTCGGCGGGCTGACGCTGGGAATCGGGATGCTCGTCGACAACTCGATCGTCGTCCTCGAGTCGATCTATCGCCGCCGCCAGCAGGGCATGCGGATCGTGCGCGCGGTGGTGGACGGAACGGTCGAGGTCGGCCCCGCGGTCATCGCGTCGACCCTGACGACGGTCGCGGTCTTCCTGCCTATCGTGTTCGTGAAGGGCATCGCGGGCCAGCTCTTCAAGGACCAGGCGATGACCGTGACGATCAGCCTGCTGTCATCGCTCGTCGTCGCGGTCACCGTGATCCCGATGCTCAGCGCGGTCGGTCGATCCGGTAGAGCGCTGAAGACCGGGCGCGAGCCCGTGGGCGTGGCGTCGACCGAACTCGCGACGCTCGGCGTCGTGTCGCGGCTCTACGACAGACTCGTGCGGGCCGCGATCGCGAGCCGTTGGTTGACGCTGGTCATCGCATTCGCGCTGTTCTTCGGCTCCGTGTGGTCGATCCGCTTCGTCGGAAGGGAGCTGATCCCGCCGCTCAGCGAGGGCGAGTTCTTCTTCGAGGTCAACCTGCCGGAGGGCACGTCGCTGGCCGCGACCGATCGCACGATCGCCGATCTCGAGGACGCCGCGCGACGCGACGATATCGAGCGCTATTACTCGACCGTCGGCAGCCGCCTGGTCTCCGGAGGCATGACGCTCAATCCGCGCGCCGAGAACCTCGGCCAGCTCAACATCGTCATGAAGGATCGCACCGACGGCGTCGGCGAGGCGCGCCTTGCCGACGAGCTGCGCCGCCGGTTCGCCGACGTTCCCGATCTCGATATCAAGCTCGGTCGGCCGTCGTACTTCAGCCTCAAGACACCGATCGAGGTGATCATCTACGGCGAAGAGCTCGACGAGTTGCGCACGCGATCCCTCGCGCTCGCGCGTGCGATCGAGAAGGTCGACGGACTCGTCGATGTCCGCTCGTCGCTCGAGGCCGGCAATCCCGAAATCCAGGTCGTGTTCGATCGCCAGCGCCTCGCGGCTCTCGGGGTGGACATGGCGACGGCGTCCGAGACGCTGCGCAATCGCGTGCAGGGCATCGTGCCGACCCAATTCCAAGAGAGCGACCGGCAGATCGACATCCGCGTCCGCAACGTCGAGGCCGCGCGCAAGACCGTCGACGACGTGCGCAATCTGGTCATTCCGTCCACCGACGGCAAGCTGCTCGACCTGCTGACCGTCGCGGACGTCGAGCTCGGGCGCGGGCCAGCCGAAATCCATCGCCTGAAGCAGCAGCGCGCGGCCGTCGTCACCGCGAACCTCGAGGGCCTCAGTCTCGGCGCGGCGATCCAGGCGGTCGAAGCGGCGATCGCGTCGACGCCCTCGACGCAGGGTGTGACGATCGAGCTCGGCGGCCAGAACCGCGAGATGCAGGTATCGTTCAATAGTCTGATGCAGATGCTCGCGTTCGCGGTCTTCATGGTCTACCTCGTGATGGCCGCGACGTTCGAGTCGTTCCTGCACCCGTTCATCGTGCTGTTCACGATTCCGCTGTCGATTGTCGGAGTGGTCGCCGGGTTGCTGCTGACCGACACGACGATCAGCGTCATCGTGCTGATCGGCACGATCATGTTGGTCGGCATCGTGGTCAACAACGCGATCGTGCTGATCGACACGATCAACCGGCTGCGTCGCCGCGGCGAGGAGAAGGTCGCCGCCGTGATTCGTGCGGGCCACATCCGGCTGCGGCCGATCGTCATGACGACCCTGACGACCATTCTCGGCCTGCTGCCGATGGCGATCAGTTGGGGGGAAGGTGCCGAGCTGCGCGCGCCGCTCGCGATCACCGTCGCGTTCGGCCTGGCGCTGAGCACGCTGCTGACGCTCGTCGTGATTCCCGCGGTCTACGTGGCTGTGCCGTCCCGCGTCGCGCCGGAAGAGAACGGCGACGATACGGGTGACGATCCGCGCGGGGAGGTCGTCGCGTCATGACGTTTCCCGAGCTGGCGATCCGCCGTCACGTCACGACGCTGATGATCCTTGTCAGCGTCGGCGTGCTCGGGGCGGTTGCGATCACGCGATTGCCGCTCGCGTTCATGCCGGACATTGAAGAGCCCGAGCTGTTCGTGCGCTTTCCGTACCCGAGCGCGTCGCCCGAGCAGGTCGAGCGGATGGTCATTCGCCCGGCTGAGGACGCCCTCGGCTCGGTCAAGGGGCTGAAGCACATGTGGGCCCGCTGCGACGACGACGGCGGCATGATTCGCCTCGAGTTCGACTGGTCGGTCAACCTGCCCATCGCGCGAGTCGAAGTGTGGGAGAAGATCGACCGGCTGCGGCGCGATCTGCCCGATGACATCGGCGACATCACGGTGGGGACGCACTGGAACAATCGCGAGTCCGACGATCCCGTCATGGAGGGACGGTTGAGCTCTGAGCGGGATCTCAAGCAGAGCTTCGACCTGCTCGACCGACGGCTGATCAAGCCGCTACAGCGCGTCAAGGGCGTCGCGCAGGTTCGCCTGGACGGTGTGGCTCCGCGCGAGGTGCGCATCAACCTGCGGCTCGCCGATCTCGAGCTGTACTCGATCGACGTGCGCGATGTCTCGCGCCTCCTTCGCAGCAGCAACTTCAATCAATCGCTCGGACAGATCGTCGACGGCGAGACGCGTTACTCGCTGCGTACCATCGGTGCATTCTCGACGGTCGACGAGGTTCGCGATCTCGTCATCCGCGCGGACGGCCTGCGCCTGCGCCACATTGCCGACGTGACGTACGACGAGCCGGAGCTCGATTTCGGTCGCCATCTCGATCGCAACTTCGCCGTCGGCTTCACCGTCAGCCGTGAGTCGAAGGCGAACACCGTCGAGGTCTGCGACGCCCTCGACGAGCGCCTGCGGCAACTCGAGGACGATCCGGAGCTCGAAGGCGTCAAACACATCGTCTGGTTCAATCAGGGCCGGGAGATCAAGAAGACGCTCGCCGAGCTGTTCTACGCGGGCGTGTTCGGCGCGATTCTCGCGTCAATCGTGCTCTTCCTGTTCCTGCGGCGATTCTCGACGACGCTGATCTCGGTGGCGTGCATTCCGTTCTCGCTCGTCGCTACCTGCGGTGTCATCTGGTTTCGCGGCGGCAATCTGAACACGTTGACGCTTCTAGGGTTGATCGTCGGCGTCGGCATGCTGGTCGATAACGCCGTCGTCGTCATCGAGAACATCTTCCGCCACCAGGAGCGCGGCGAGACGCGCAAGGAGGCGGCGCGGCTCGGATCGCGAGAGGTGTCGACGGCGGTGATCGCGGCGACGTTGACGTCGGTCATCGTCTTTCTGCCGATCATCTTCAACAAGCCGAGCGAGATGAACATCCGGCTGCGCGAGATCGGCGTGACGGTCTGCCTGACGTTGCTCGCGTCGCTGTTCATCAGCCAGACACTGATTCCGCTCGCGACGTCGTGGTTCATTCGCGTCAAGCGTCGCCCGAAGGATCGCTGGCTGGCGTGGATCGAGGATCGTTACGTTCGGCTTCTGAAGCTCAACCTCAAGCACCGTTGGCTGACGCCACTAATCCTGCTCGCGATCGCCGCATCGGCCGTGTGGCCGTTCCTGCATGTCGACATCAACTTCGATCAGCAACGCAGCGCGCCGTACGCGCAGGTGCACTATCGCTTCAGCGAGGAGACCAGCCTGAAGCGCAAGGAGGAGACGATCTCGCGGGTCGAGAATCACCTCTGGCCGTATCGCGAGGAGTTCGACGCGGACTCGATCTACAGCTGGTGGAGCCAGGGCTTCACGATGACCCGCGTCTATCTGAAGGAAGGCTACGCGACGCAGGAGAACATCGATCGCGTCAAGGAACGGCTGCGGGAGATCTTGCCCGAGATCGCGGGCGTGAAGATCGACGTCAGCGACGGACACCGCAGGTGGCATCGCAATCGCGGCAAGCGGATCGCGTTCCAGATCGTCGGCGAGGACGCCGACATGCTGGCCGAGCTTGCCGAGGAAGCGCGGCAGAAGATCGAGGAGATTCCCGGCCTCGTATCGCCGTACGCGGGCAATCAGGACTCGCAGCACGAGCTACACGTCGAGCTCGATCGCGATCTCGTCGCGCGGTACGACGTGTTCTCGACGCAGGTCTCCGAGCGCGTCGGCCTGACGTTCCGCGGCCGTCGCATGCCGAAGTTCCGCACGCCGGACGGCGAACGCGAGATGTGGCTTGCGCTCGACGAACGCGAGACGGAGAGCGTTTCGCAGCTCCACAACCTGCCGATGTGGACGCCGGGCGGTCGAACCGTGCCGCTCGCTGCGCTGGCCGACTTTCGCGAGCTGCCGGGGCCGGAGCGCATCGAGCGCGACGATCGGTTGAAGAGCGTCTGGGTCGGCGCAACGTACAGCGAGGGGACGCGTGAGCAGTACCAGCCGCTCGTCGAGGCTGTGGTCGCGTCGATGTCGTTCCCGCCGGGTTACTCGTGGACGTTCGGTCAGTGGCAAGCGCGGCGCGAGGAGCAATCGCGCGAGTTTCTCGTCGATCTGCTGCTCGCCCTGCTGCTCGTCTTCGCGGTCATGGCGGGGCTCTTCGAGTCTGTCGGTCGTGCGGTGGCGTTGATGATCGCGTTGCCGTTCGCACTCGCTGGCGCGATCTGGACGCTGTGGCTGACCGGCAGCGACCTCGACCAGCCGGCGGCGGTCGGCGTGTTGCTGCTCATCGGCATCGTCGTGAACAACGGCATCGTGATGCTCGAGCACATCAACAACTACCAGCGTCTCGGCATGTCGCGGACGCGGGCGATGTTGCAGGGGGGCCGCGAACGCTTGCGGCCGATCCTGATGACCGCGGCGACGACGCTGTTCGGCCTCCTGCCGATGGTCATCCAGCGACCGTCGCTCGGCGGCGTGTACTACTACTCGATGGCGTACGTGATCATGGGCGGCATCGCGGTGTCGACATTCCTGACGGCGGTGCTGTTGCCGTCGACCGCGACGCTGGTCGAGGATGCGGCGGCGCTGGGCGGCCGACTGCTGCGGGCGCCGTTCGTCGGCCGCCACGCACCCTCGCGCTCCGATGGATCGGATGGTCAGGGCTGTTAGGTGAGCTCCGCCGTCCACTCGACGTCCGCCTCGGTCAGGCCGAAGCTCGTGGCGACGCTGCACATTCCGGAGAAGAGGTCGATGACGGCGGCGGCCTCGACGAGACCCGCCTCGGACAGACCGAACTGCCGACCGGCAGTCGAATGGGCGTCCACTCAGTAATAGCAGGCGTTCACGGCAGACACCGCGACCGCCACGAGCTCCTTCGTCAGGTTCCTCAGCTTCCCCGAGCCCATGATCGCCTTGTACGAGTCCCACTTCGCTCGCAGCATCGCCGGCTGGTGGGCCAGGGCTTTGAAGATGTTGGGCACGAACGGGACGCCCATCGCCGATCGGATCTCGTCGTAGACTCCGCGCACCGTCTCGTCGGCCGATTCGAGGACGTACGGGACGTTGACGTCGACCTCTCGATCGATCAGCGACATATCGCCGGCCGCGAGCTTGCGGGGGCGCAGCTCCGAATCGATGTGCAGCGCGTGAGCGAAGCTGTCGAATCCTTCGAAGAAATCCGCCACCGCGATCGCCTCGAGCTCCTGGCCTTCGCTCAGTCCGGCGCGGCGAATCTCGCGCTTCTGAAACGTGACCATGTACGCGTTCGCCTTGGCGATCGCTACGGCCAGACCCATGAGCTGCTTGGTCGGGGCATTGATCTCGCCTCCTGTCACGACGGCTTGGTACCGCTTCCAGCTCGTCGTGAGGTAGGCTTCATTCGCGGCGATACGCTCGAAGACGGCGGGTGCGCGTGAGAGCGCGAAGTGCGATTTGATCTCGTCCAGGACCGCACTACCGGGCATGACATGACCTCCCTTCGGGTTTGCTTGTGGGCACGATCGTGCCGGCAAGGGCCGGGTCGAGTCAACAACGCTCCCGCGACCCGGCGGCGGGCTGTCGCGGAACGCCGGAGGACTTCGCCGCGGGAGCCGCACCGCTCGACCGATCCACACGCCGCTGTCGAGCTCGTGCGACCCAGATCGGCACGCTCGACGCGGTGAAGATCGCCGTCGCGGTGAGGGAGATCGAGCCGACCGTCGCGAACAGCGCGTGGAACCCGGCGTGTCGAGCGATCAGGCCGAGCACCGGCGCGCCGCCGACGAAGCCGAGGTCGACCATCATCAGGGACAGCGCCGATCCGGTGCCGCTGAAGTGTCGCGGGAAGCGCTCGAGCGCGATCGACATCATCGTCTGGAACGTGAACGCGTGGCCGGTGCCGCCGATGAGCCCCGGGACGATCAGCTGCCACGGGTCTGCCGCGTCGATCCACAGGAACGACAGGATGCCGATGGCGTGGGTCGCGAAGCCAGCGATCAGCGACTTGCGTCGGCCGATGATGTCCGGAACTCGCCGCAGCGACAGCCGTACGATGAGGCCCCAGCCGCCGTAGCCGAGGAAGTAGATCCCGACGCCGACGTCCGACGAGTTCGGCGCACGCGTGCGGTCGACGAACTCGGCGAGGAAGCCGAACGGGACCGCCATCGAGATCCCGAACGCTAGCTGGACGAGGAGGATTGTTCCCGGCCAGTGGGCCCGCGCGGTGCGGATGAAGTCGACGAGGCGGGTCGGCCCGGAGCGGTGGTCCGGATGCAACGGTCGCAGAAATGCCAGGAGCACGATCGGCAGGACCATCGCGCAGGCGGCCGTCAGGAACAGCGCGACGAAATCCTCGCGTCCGCGTTCTCCCGCGCCGAGGATCCAGTCGCCGAGCCACGGCCCCGCGAACAACCCGAGGAAGCCGGCGGCGCCGAGCGATCCGATCGCCTCGGTGCGACGGCCGGGCGGCGCGATCTGCGTGATGTACGTCAGGCTGCTCGCGAACACGAACGCCGGGCCGAGGACGGACAGCGCGCGCAGGATCCAGATCAGCGGGCCGAGGTCGGTGACGAGCAGGTTGCCGAGCGCGCCGATTGCGAAGAGGACGATTCCGGCGCCCTACGTCGTCCGCGCGCCGACGCGGTTGATCCACTGGCCGAGCCACGGTCGCAGCAGGAGTCCGGCGATCGCCCCGGTGCCCATGATCCAGCCGATGCGATCGACGTCGCCGCCGAGCCACGAGATCCAGCGCGCATAGTGCGCCATCAACGCGTTCCCCATCACGAACGAGACCATGCTCGCGAACGCGGCGAAGAAGGATCGGTCGTAGAGGCGGTCGGAGTACGGGGACATCGGGGGGAGCCGGGGGAGGAGGGGGCGAACGCGCGAGTATAACGGCAAGTGCGCTGCGCGCTATCGCGAAAGGGATCCGTTTCGTACCATCGCGGGCTCCCAGGAGGAATGAAATGAACCGAGACCGCACCGCTCGTTCGCGTTGGTCGACCGTCGTCCTCGTCGCGTCGGTCGTGTCAGCTGTCTTCGTCGCGCGTCCTCTGCTCGCGATCCCCGACGGCCTCGTGCACCACTGGAACCTCGACGAGGGGCCGGACTGGCACGACGCGGCGTTTCGTTCGCGCTCGGCCGTCGTCGTCGCGCGCGATAGCGTCGGCGCGGCTCACGCGACCCTGCGCAACATGGACGCGAGCGATTGGGTCTCCGGCCGTCAGTTCACCGCGTTGGAGTTCGACGGCTCTGACGACTATCTCGAGACCGCGACGTCGATCTCGAAGTCGCTCGCGGGCGACGCGAGCCTCGCGTTTTGGATCCGCACGACGAGCACGGGTGGCCGTTCGGGGCTCGAGTCGCCGGGGGTGACGGGAGTCGCGTCCGTCGACGGTGAAGGCGCGCAGTGGGGATGGATCGACCGCGGGGGGCGCATTGCGTTGTCGATTCGCGGGGCCGATGGCGTGGTACGCTCGGCCGCTCCGATCAGTGACGGCCGCTGGCATCACGTTGCGATCTCGCGCGATGCGAAACGCGGTGCCGTGCGGCTCTGGGTCGACGGCAAGCTGTCCGACCGGGCGACGGGGCCCATCGGATCCGTTCGGGGTGCCTTTTCGTCGCTCGGCCGCATCGAGTCCGCGGGAGGCTCCTCGCTCCACCTCCGCGGCCGATTGGACCAGATCCACGTGTTCGACCGCGCCATCGACGCAAGGACGGTCGAGCAGCTCGTCAGCAACCACGCGCCGAAGATCTGGACGAGCCGAACGCGCGGGACGAGTGCGGCGCGGTTTTCGACGGAGAGTGTGCTGTATCGCGCGTACGACCCGGACGGAGACGAGCTGGCTGTCGTTGCGCATGGGGCTCCGAAGCACGGCGAGGTCGAGTCGAACGGCGACGGCACGTTCACTTACGGCGCGAACGCCGGATTCACGGGCGAGGACTCCTTCCGCGTGACGATCGAGGACGGGCGTGGCGGCTTCGCGACGGCCGACGTCGAGGTTGTCGTGCTGGGGGCTTCGACGCCGAGCGCGTCGAATCGCACGACGACGTTCACCGATTGCGCGCCGGTCGAGGCCGGCGGTTGGACGATTGCGCTCAGCGGTCGTCGCGTGCCGCGCGCGTTCGACGCGGACGGCGACGGCGACAACGACCTCTTCGTCGGACATGGCGGCACGGTGTGGCGATACGAGAACACGGGCACGGCGCGGCGGCCGTCGTTCGCTGCTGGAGTGCGGGTGCAGGACAGGGGCGAGCCGATCGCGTTGTCGAGGTCGGCATCGATCGCGGTGACGGGTGTCGCCGATCTCTTCGTCGTCGACGCGTCACGACGAGTTCGCGTCTACAAGAGCGGCGCCGTCGGCGGCGTCATTCCGATCGTTCAGCAGGTCACCGTGCGCGATGGGGCGAACCGTCCGTTCGTCCTGCCCGACGAGCGCTTCGACGTCGCCGATTGGGACGGGGACTCGCTGCCGGACATCGTCAGCGGCACGCGGTCGGGCGAGGTACGCGTCTACAGAAACCTCGGTACGGCCGAGAAGCCTCGCTTCGACGGGGAGAGCTACGCCGTCATCGAGTCGGGGTCGTACAACCTCGAGCCTCGCGTGTTCGACATCAACCGCAACGGCAAGCCGGACTACGTCCGCGGCATCAACTGGGGCTCGATCGACTTCTGGTTCGATCCGCCGTCGACCGGTGGCCTCGGAAACCGCCGCGGCCGGATCACCGTAACCGATGCCGATGGCCGCCCGGTCGACATGAAGCGTCTGACGGACGGCGCGATCGTCGACTTTGCCGATCTCGACGGCGATGGAGTGTTCGACATCGTCATCGGCGGCAACGCGGGGTCGGAGATCCTGATCGCGTACGGCAGGGCCGTGACCACGGCCGACAGCATCGCCGCGATCGAGGCGCTCTACGACGCGTACCGGGACGACCTCGGCGCCGCACTCGAAGCCGATGGGCAGAAGCTGCTCGAGGCGATCCGGAATCACGAGCGAAACATCATCTCTCACATGTACGCAGCGGCGCTTCCGGAGCGTCGCGCGATGTTCGCGCAGCTCGCGAAGCACGTGCGCAAGTACCCGTTCCTGCAGCTCTCGAAACCGCTCGACACCGAGAAGTACCACCACGTGCCGGGCATCGCCGGACAGAACCTGCTGACGATGCACCAGCTGCTGCCCGACACGCCGACGCATCGACGCAACGTCGCGGGCGCGACAGGGCTCACCGGGCTACATCGCGAGATCTACCTGGCCGCGGCGCTCCACGTCGGCGACAACCAGCGCGGCACGCGCGGCCAGCTCGAGTCGGTCCTCGCGTTGATGCGGCACGTGCCGCCGGAGATCTTCCCGGACACGCTGCTGACCCTGAACCACTACCGAGGCGACGGTCGGGGCGGGCACGTCGCGTCGTTTACCAGCGCGAAGAATACGTTCGACTTCGGCCAGGGGCGCAACGTCGCGGAGTGGGCGGCCGACCTCTCTGCGGCGATCGAGTCGCACTACGGCGAGAAGGTCCACCGCGGCGACTACTTCACGTTCGTCATGGGGCACGAGGTGACGCACTCGCTCGACGCCTACGTGCGCTCGCGTGCCAACAAGGACCTGGCGCGACGGTGGGGCCAGACGCTCGTGCGAGCGGCAGGGCCCGATGTCGTCGGGCGCGAGGACGGCTGGATCGACCGGAACGCGACGCGCAAGCGCTTCAAGAGCCGTGGGCACTGGGATGGCGACGCTCGCACGTGGAATGAAGCGTGGAAGCGCTATTGGAAGGAGGGCCCGGGGGGCGAGTGGAATGCGCTGGCGAGCATGCGGCTCAATATCCAGTTCTTCCTCGGCGCGCCGCAGGAGTCGCTCGCGACGCAGGCGAACCACCACCACGCGCACTCCGAGGCGCGGCTCATCGGCGCCGCCGATCGCTGGCGCCGCGCGGTCGAGTCCGGCCTCGAGCCGATGCACGCCTGCGTCGACGAGGTCGTGCTCTTCCTCGACTTCCAGTCGGCCGGGCTCAACAAGGTCGTGCTGTACGACACGACCGGAGTGCCCGAGCCATATCCGCACGCCCGCTACGACATTTCCTGGGCGTGGCTCGAGCGGGACGACGTCGGCCGCATCACGACGATCACCGTCGACGACCGGGTCTACCGCGTCACGTACGATGCCGATGGCCGCGTCGAGACGTTCGTGACGAGCTTCTCGATCGGCCCGTCGGAGAAGTGACTCTCACGTCACCGCGTCCCAGCTCAGCCCGAAACGCTTCAGGTACTTGCGCAGGCGGTCGGAGTCGTTGGGGCTCGTGCGCCGCTGCCGGCTCGCCGCGAAGAGGGTGCGCCCCGCCTCGGCGAGGGTGCGGCTCTGGCGACACACGCGAATCACGTCGGCCAGCTGCACGCGATCGAAGCGGTCGAGCTCGTCGACCGCGTCGCGGCCGAGCACTTCCGTCAGAACGTCGGAGCCGGTGTCGGCGTCGCGCGCTTCCTCGCGCCAGCTGCGTTTCAGGCGGGCGATCTCCGCGGTCACGCCCACGACGTCGATCCTACCGCTCTGCGACAGCGTGGCGAGGCGCGTGACCGCGGCGCCGAGGTCGCGAAAGTTCGCTTTCCAGGTCGCCTCGGTCGACGTTGCGAAATCCAGGAACGCGTCGCGCGCTTCCCTGTTGAAGGTCACGCGGGCTCCGTGTCGACGCGCGAAGCGATCGAGCTCGTAACTCAGATTCGGATCGATGTCCTCCCGTCGGTCGCTCAATCCGGGAAGCTCGAAGCTCCACAGGTGGATTCGCGACAGCAGGTCGTCGCGGAAGCGCCCCTCGGCGCAGGCTCGCAGCAGGTCGCGATTCGTTCCGGCGATGAGCTGGAAGTCGCTGTCGATCTCCGCGTCCGAGCCCACGGGCGCGAAGCGCTTCTCCTCGAGCGCGCGCAGGAGCATCGCCTGCTCGTCGGCGCCCAGCTCGCCGATCTCGTCGAGGAACAGGATGCCGCGATTCGCGGTGCGCAGCAGGCCGCGTCGATCGTTGAGTGCACCGGTGAACGCGCCTTTGACGTGGCCGAACAGGGTCGACAACGCTGCGTCTCCTCGCAGCGTGGCGCAGTTGACCTCGACGAATTGGCCCTCCACCTGATTGCGGCTTCTCTTGAGGTCGTAGATCCTCCTCGCGAGGTGGGACTTCCCCGCGCCCGTGGGGCCGGTCAACAGGATCGGCTCGCGCGAGCGCACGGCGACCGTCTCGATGCCCTCGATCAGTCGGTTGAATCGCTCGTTGCGTGTGTCGATGCCCGACTTCAGGAACGAGACGCTCTCCGTGCACTCCTGCTGGAAGCGGGAGGCGAGGCGATCGTAGCGCGACAGGTCGAGGTCGATGATCTCGAACCGTCCGCGATCACGAGAGCTTCGCGGCAGATAGGGCACCGCCTGAATCAGGCGTGCCGGGAAGTGCCGCGACTCGGTCAACAGGAAGAGGCAGATCTGCGCGACGTGTGTTCCGGTCGTGATGTTGACCAGGTACGACTCGCGGTCCGTGTCGAACGGATACCCGCTGGCGAACTCGTAGAAGGCCGCGAACACCTCCTCGAAGTCCCACGGATCGGTGAACCGCACGCCGTGGCACCGCACCTCCGTCTGCGGCGAGACGGCCGCGATGTCTCGCGCGACCACCTCCGCGGTCGCTTCGTGCCCGCACTGAAAGATGAGCTCGAAGCGATCGAAGAGCAGATCCTCGTGCTGGAAGAGGGACACCGTGGGCCGCCAACGGTCCCAGCGGTTCGCCCCGGCGCCCTGGTCCAGCTTGAGTCCGAGGAGGCCGATGCCGACCTGACGTCGTCTCATGGGGCATAGCCAGCGATACAGATGGATAGAGTCCGAGACGACAGGCTATCATGATCGCCGGAGTCTTCCGAGGGGTTGCCAGGCAGGGAGCATGTAAAGCATTCTGTAGAAGCAGGTTACGGGCTTTCTGCGATGGCTCGGACGAGATGGCACACCGTGTGAAATAGGCTCTGTGGATCAGCGAGACCCACGGCAGTGAAAGAAGAGGCGAGCCCCATGGCGACCCGCAAGGACATGCTGAGAATCGACGGCTCGCGCGGCGAGGGAGGCGGCCAGATCCTGCGCACGTCGCTGGCGCTCTCCCTCATCACGCGACAGCCCGTTCGCATCGAGAACGTGCGCGCTGGGCGCCCCAAGCCGGGGCTCATGCGACAGCACCTGACCGCTGTGCGCGCCGCGGCGGCGGTGGGTTCCGCACGCGTCAGCGGAGATGAGATCGGCTCGACCGCGCTCACATTCGAGCCGCGTGAGCCGAGCGGCGGAGACTACGAGTTCTCCGTCGGGTCCGCGGGGAGCACCACGTTGGTACTGCAGACGGTGCTCCCCGCCGTGGCTGGGGCCAAGAAGCCGTCGCGGATCCGGATCGAGGGTGGCACGCACAATCAGTTCGCTCCGCCGTACGACTTCCTCGCGAGCTCGTTTCTGCCTCTGCTCGCCCGCATGGGCGCATGCGTCGAGATCGAGTTGCAGCGGCCGGGGTTCTTCCCTGCCGGCGGCGGCGTGATCGAGGTGCGCGTCGCGCCAGCGACGGAGTTGCAGCCGCTCGAGCTGCTGGAACGTGGCGAGATCGTCGCGCAGCGGGCGCGGGCCTACGTCGCGAACCTGTCGGAGAACATCGGTCACCGGGAGCTCCGGCGCGTCAAGTCGCGCCTCGAGTGGCCGCGGGAGGCTCTCGAACTCGTCGAGGTGACGGACTCGGACGGACCGGGAAACGTGCTGATGCTCGAGATCGAGAGCGCGTCGCTCACCGAGGTGTTCACCGGCTTCGGACGTCGTCGCATCGGCGCCGAGGAAGTCGCGGGGGAAGCGATCGACGAAGCGGCTCGCTACCTCGCGGCGGGCGTGCCGGTCGGCCCGTACTTGGCCGATCAGCTGCTCCTGCCGTCAGCCCTCGCGGGCGGCGGGAGCTTCCGCACCGTCGAGCCGACCGAACACTCGACCACGAACGCCGCGGTGATCCGGGAGTTCCTCGACGTCGAGATCGACTTCGTCGAGGAAGCGCACGACGTCTGGCGCGTCGACGTTCGGCGCGAGTAAGAAGAAGACATCAAGCTGATACCCACGCACGAATGGAGCGATCGACATGAAGGCCAAGGAACTGCTCGAGCTGGGAGTCCCCGCCGGCGAGTCGCTGCGACTCGCGTTCGCGTGCCTGTCGGCAGCCGCGAGCGCCGGGGCGAGCCGCGACGAGTTGCGCGATCGCATCGCGTCGGTGGTCGCGTCGCCCGCGGACTTCGTCGAGGACGAGATCTTCGGCGAGCTCGCCAGGGTGATCGACGAACGGTGCGATGCGACGAGTCCGCGCCACGAGCCGGCGCCGTGGAGAATGTGGGGCGAGGATCTCGATCCTGCCTCCATCCAGCAGCTGGAGAACGCATCCCGGCTGCCGGTGAGCGTGCGCGGCGCGCTGATGCCCGACGCTCACCGCGGTTACGGCCTGCCGATCGGTGGAGTGCTGGCAACGCGGAACGCGGTGATCCCCTACGCCGTCGGCGTGGACATCGCCTGCCGCGTCAAGATGTCGGTGTTCGACCTGCCGGTCTCGACTCTGGACGACGATCCCGACCGACTGCGGACCGCGATCGAGACGGAGACGCGGTTCGGAGTCGGCGCGCAGTTCAAGAAGGGAAGAAGCCGGCGACAGCACGACGTCATGGACGCCGACTGGACCATCAGCCCGATCACTCAGCGCTTCCGTGACAAGGCGTGGGCGCAGCTCGGAACGAGCGGCAGCGGCAACCACTTCGTCGAGTTCGGAGTGCTCGAGCTCGATGGCGACAACGAGCTTGGCCTCGCGGCGGGAAGCTACCTCGCTCTCCTGAGCCACAGCGGCAGCCGCGGCACGGGAGCCGAGGTCGCAGCGCACTACAGCCGACTGGCGCGCGAGCGGTTGCCGAGCCTTCCCGACGAGCTGCGGCACCTGGCGTGGCTCGATCTCGACAGCGAAGAGGGCCGCGAGTACTGGAACGCGATGGAGCTCATGAGACAGTACGCGGCCGCGAATCACGCGTGCATCCACCGACACGTCGCGGAGCACCTCGCCGCGGACGTGGTGCTCGATCTCGAGAACCACCACAACTTCGCGTGGAAGGAGGTCCACGACGGCGAGGAGCTCATCGTCCACCGCAAGGGCGCGACGCCCGCCGGTGAGGGAGTGCTCGGGATCATCCCCGGTTCGATGGCGACGGCGACGTACGTCGCGCGTGGCAAGGGAAACGACGCGTCGTTGCACTCGGCCTCGCATGGAGCGGGGCGGGTGATGAGTCGCAAGCAGGCGAAGAAGACGCTGGACTGGTCGGAAGCTGATCGACGTCTCGCGGCGGCGCGTGTCACCCTGATGTCGGCGGGCATCGACGAAGCGCCGATGGTCTACAAGAACATCGACGAGGTGATGGCCGCGCAAGCCGACCTGGTCGAGCCACTCGCGAGATTCTGGCCCCGCCTGGTGAAGATGGCTCCGAGCGGGGAGCGCCCGGAGGATTGATCGCGTCAGGCCATCGCCTGCAGGTTGCCCTCGTCGTCGATCTTGATGCGCATCGCCGCCGGGACTTTCGGCAGGCCGGGCATCGGAATGACGTTGCCCGCGATGGCGACGACGAAGCCGGCGCCGGCGGAGAGCATGACATCGTTGACCGCGATGTCGAAGTCCGCCGGCGCGCCGGTGAGCCTCGGATCGTCGCTGAACGACATCGGCGTCTTCGCCATGCACACGGGGAGCTTGGCGAAGCCCATCTCCGCGAAGTGCTCGAGCCTCCGCGTGACCGCGGTGGTGAAGGTCACGTGGCGCGCGCCGTACATCTGCTTCGCGATCGTCCTGATCT
>CAYMRB010000182.1:0-18159 GCA_964392615.1 uncultured Planctomycetia bacterium
CTCGGTGAGGACGCGGGGGACGAGTAGCACGCTGTCCGCGCTCATCCTCGGGCGCGACCCTCCTGCTACCGCTCCCGGGCCTCCAGGAGCTCCGTGCGGAGTCGATCCCGCCGACGCGGCGGTGGCCCTCGGCTGCGTAAGCTGCGCTGGCTGCTGAGCCTCGAGCGTTTCGGGAGCCTCTTCGGCCTCTGAAACCCGAGTTTACAACCGCTTCCCGGAGCGTATGATAGACACGTTCGGCCACGACGAAACGTAAGGAATGGTCCCCGGCGCTCGAGCGGCCGACTCGACGTCGTGCAGCAGCCTGTAGGGCTGGTAGGTCTCCCCGAATTCGGACGGCTCATCCGCTCCAGCGCGGCGTCCGCTCCGCTGTTCTTGCGGACGTCGGGTGTTCGTGATGTGAGTGTTGGGGGGACCGTCTGCTTCAGCCCGCGCGTGAGGCGCACAGCATGCCCAAACCTGAGGACGTCCTCTTTGGCAAGATCGCGGTGAAGAACCGCCTTGTCGACGAGGCCAAGGTCATGGAATGCCTGCGGTTCTTGGAGAAGAACGGCAACGGCATCAGTCTCGGCGAGCTTCTGCTCAAGAAGGGCTTCATCTCGCAAGCCCACTTCGACGCGATCTCCAGCCGCGTTCGGGGGAAGAGTGGCGATGTCCCTCCCGAGCCGGCCGCGGCGCCGGCGCCGGAGGCGCTCCCCAAGCGTTCGAAACGGCGTTCGGTGAGCGCCTCGCCACGATCGGAGCGACGCCGTGAGATGGACGCCGACCGGCCGCCGAGCGGTCTGGGCATCTCGATCCGAGACATCGCGAACCGCGACTACTCGCACCTCTCGGGTCAACCGATCGACGCGTACCTCCAGGAGGCGCGCAAGATCGGAGCCTCCGACCTTCACTTCCAGGTCGACGCGCCGCCGTTCTTCCGCATGCACGGCACGATCATCTACCTGAAGCACCCGGTGCTGCGTCGCGAGGACACGCGGCCGCGCGTCGAGGAGATCCTCGACGAGCAGGGCCTCAAGACGTTCGAAGAGCACAACGACCACGATTTCTGCTACGAGGCCGATCACGGTCGCTATCGCGCCAACGTGTTGCACCAGCGCAAGGGAGTCGACGCCGTATTCCGCGTCATTCCCGAGGAGATCCCGACGCTCGAGGGTCTCCACCTGCCCGACGTGCTTCGAAAGTTCACGAAGTATCGCCAGGGGATCGTGCTGATCACGGGGCCGGCGGGCTGCGGCAAGACCGCGACGATGGCCGCGCTGGTCGACATCATCAACGAGGAGCAGCGCGACCACATCGTCACCGTCGAGGAGCCGATCGAGTACATCCTTCCGAGCCGCAACTGCAACGTGAACCAGCGTCATGTGCGAGTGCACACGAAGACGTTCGCGAGCGCGTTGCGGTCCGCCATGCGCGCCGATCCGGACTACATCTGCGTCGGCGAGATGCGCGACCTCGAGACCGTCTCGATGGCGATCACCGCGGCCGAAACCGGTCACTTGGTGTTCGGCACGCTGCACACGACCAATGCGATTCGCAGCATCGACCGCATCATCGATGTGTTCCCGCCGAAGGAGCAGGAGCAGATCCGCGCCATGGTGTCGGAATCGATGCGCGGCGTCATCTCCCAGAAGCTCCTGCCGCGCGCTGACGGGCTCGGGCGCGAGCCGGCGCTCGAGATCATGTTCGCAACGTCCGCCGTGGCCCACCTGATTCGCGAGAGGAAGACCTTCCAGCTCAACTCGGTGCTTCAGACCGGCGCCAAGGAGGGCATGGTCACGATGGACGATTCCATCGCGGACCTTCTGGCGAAGAAGCTCATCACCCGCGAGACCGCCTGGTACTTCGCAGAGACCAAGAGTCGGTTCGAGTAATGCCGAAAATCGACGTCTACCTCAAGAAGCTCGACGAGGTCGGGGGATCCGACCTCCACATGGTTTCCGGTGTACCGCCCAAGGTTCGGGTGCACGGCCGGCTGCGCAAGCTGAACGACACGCCGGTGGATCCGGTCCAGCTGCGGGAGATCATCGAGGAGATTCTGACGCCGCACCGCAAGAAGCTCTACCGCGAGCGGCAGGACCTCGACCTCGCATACGAGATTCCCGGCGTCGCGCGGTTCCGCGTAGCAGCCTTCGTGACGCGCATCGGTCCGGGTGTCGTCTTCCGTCACATCCCGGAGGAGATCAAGCCGCTCAAGTCGCTCGGGGTACCCGAGGTCATCCTCGAGTACACGAAGCTCAACGCGGGGCTGGTCTTGATCACGGGACCGACCGGCAGCGGCAAGTCGACGACGCTTGCGGCGCTGCTCGACTACATCAACCGCCGCCAGGAGAAGCACGTCATCACGATCGAGGAGCCGATCGAGTTCGTCCACCAGAACAAGAAGTGCTTCTTCACGCAGCGTGAGGTCGGTGTCGATTCCGATAGCTTCGCGAACGCGCTGCGGGCCGCGACGCGCGAGGATCCGGACGTCATTCTGGTCGGCGAGCTGCGCGATCCGGAGACCATCGGCCTGGCGATCACTGCAGCCGAGATGGGCTTCCTCGTGTTCGCTACGCTGCACACGAACAGCGCGGCGAAGACGGTCGACCGCGTCATCGACGTGTTCCCCGAGGACCAGCAAAACCAGGTGCGGACGATGCTGTCGGCGACGCTGAAGGGCGTCTGCGCGCAGATCCTCATGCCGCACACCAACGGCAAGGGCCGCGTGGCGGCGAACGAAATCCTCATGGGGTCGTTTGGCCTCGGGAACATCATCCGCGAGGGCAACGTCGCGAAGATCAACTCGCTGATCGAGGCCGGAAAAGGCGAGGGCATGCTGTCCATGGACGACGCCATCGAGGCGCGCTACACGGAGGGCATGATCTCGGCGGAGACCGCGTATCTGTACGCGTTCAACAAGAAGCGCTTCGATCACCTGGACCGCAAGACGGGCGCGTGACGCCTCGCACGATGTCATGAGCTCCGCGAAGGTGCTGGTGACCGACTACGCGTGGCCGACGCTCGATGTCGAGCGCTCCGTGCTCGCGGACGTCGATGTCGAACTCGTCGTCGCCGAGACGGGCTGCGAGGACGAGCTCGTCGCGTTGGCCGGTGATGTCGACGCGATCCTCACGTGCTGGAAGCCGGTGACGCCCGCTGTTCTCGACGCCGCGACGCGCTGTCGCATCGTCGGTCGCTACGGCATCGGACTCGACAACATCGCGCTCGAGCACGCGACCGAGCTCGGCATTCTGGTCGCGAACGTGCCGGACTACTGCGTCGACGAGGTGGCCGATCACACGATCGCGTTGCTCCTGGCGCTGGCGCGTCGCATCGTGCCGCTCGCATCGCGCACCGCGAACGGTGGGTGGGGACTTCACGGCGCCGAGAGCATTCCGAGGCTACGCGGTCAGACGCTGGGAATCGTCGGCTACGGCAGCATCGGCCGGGCCGTCGCGCGCCGCGCCGCAGGCTTCGGGCTGCGCGTCCTCGCGTACACGCCTCGGTTGACGGCGGCCGATCTCGATCCGGTCGTCGCGGCGGCGGGCGGCGAGGTCACGAGCGACCTCGGCAACCTCCTCGAGCGCTCGGACTGGATCTCACTGCATCTGCCGCTGACGGCCGGGACCGAGGGGTTGATCGACGCCGCTGCGCTCGACCGGATGAAGCCGTCCGCGCGGCTGATCAACACCTCGCGTGGAGCGGTGGTCGACGAGAAGGCCCTCGCCGCGGCCCTCGAGTCGAAGCGCATCGCCGGCGCCGCCCTCGACGTGCTGCGCCGCGAACCGCCTCCGGGGGACCACCCTCTCCTTCGACGCGACGACGTCATCGTCACGCCGCACGCGGCGTTCTACTCGGCGGCGGCCATCGAGGAGCTCGCGCGGCGAGCGGCACAAGAGGTCGCACGAGTGCTGCGCGGCGAGCGTCCGGAGAGCCTCGTCAACCCGGCGGTGCTGGGGCGCGAGAACGCGCGGCTGCGGTGAGCCGACGACTCGGGGGCCGTGACGCGGCGGTGACATCGTTCTGCGATACTGGTCGCATGATGACACCGACGAAACGGGCTCTTCTCGGCGTCCTCGGTTGCGGCGTCGTGGTGTGTGTGGCGGCGGTGGTCTGGCGCGTCGCGGAGAGGTGGGGTGGTGGGGAGCCGGCGGTCGAATCCGACGTGCTTCCGTCGTCTGCCGAGCCGCCCGAGACGATGTCGGCCATTCGACTCAAGAACTACTCGGGCAGCATAGCGCCTCTGCTGCGCGGGGTCGCGCCGCCGATCGATGGGTTCGTCGAGGACATCGAGCCGGATCTCCGTCTGGTCGTCCTGTCGGTCGGCAAGAACGACGATGTGAAGCCCGGCTTCGAGTTCACGGTCTATCGGGGGAGCCGCTTCATCGCGAAGGTCCAGGTCACCAAGGTGTACGACAACCTCAGCGGGGCCCGCATCCTCTTCCCCGACGACGCGGTGGTGAACAAGGGCGACCGAGTGACGACGCGGATCAACTGAACGATGACAGCGACGAAACGGGCTCTTCTCGGCGTCCTCGGTTGTGGCGTCGTCGTGTGTGTGGCGGCGGTGGTCTGGCGCGTGGCGGAGAGGTGGGAGCCGCCTTCCGAGGTGGAGACGCCGTCAGGAGGATTCCAGGCGCGGGAGGGGCTGTTCTACACGGCTCGGGGGCCGCTCCCGCCACCGATCGAAGGGGTTGTCGAGGACGTCGACTCGGAGCTCCGCCTCGTCGTCCTTTCGGTCGGCAAGAACGACGGTGTCAAGCCCGGCTACGAATTCACCGTGTATCGAGGCGATCGTTTCATCGCGAAGGTCCGCGTCACCAAGACCTACGACAATCTGAGCGGCGCGCGCATTCTCCTTCCCGACGACGCGGTGGTCCAGAGGGGGGATCGCGCGATGACACTCGTCAACTGACTCTCGGAGCCGATCAGGACAGTGGAACCAGCCGCCATCGGCACCGCAGCTGGCCCTCGGGCGGTCGTCGATCCGAGGACGGTGGAAGGAAGAACCACGGATCCACGCGAATGAACGCGGATCGGAAGAGGAGCGAATCGGCGGTAGTCGAACCTGTCCGTCGGGGCGGGTTCACGAGGCGCCCGACCGGGCCTTCGCGGGCTGCAGTTTCGTCAGAGCGCGCCCTCCTGGTTTCCGATTCGCGTTCATTCGCGTGGATCCGCGGTTCCGGCTCGTCCGCTGATCGACGATTGACGCCAACAGCTCGGACGGCCTCCGACTTCGGGTTCCGGGCGCGGACGCACCCTGTCGCCAGGAGTCTGCTGCGTTACCGCTTGCGCAGTTTGTCGATCTCTGCCAGCACCTCGTCCGCGGTCGGCCGGTCCGCGTACTTCGTACCGCGTTGCTCGTAGCGGATGACGCCCTGCTTGTCGATGACGATCGTCGCCGGGCGATTCGACCACTCGGTGTGGATTCTCATCTGGAACGCGACGCCGTACGCCGCGCTCACGGTGTGGGCGGGGTCGGCGAGCACCGTCACGTTGAGCTCGTCCGGGTTCTCGCCCGCCTCGCGGAGCATGTGGCGGACGCGGTACACCTCGTGCGGATCGATGACGAACAGGGCCGTGTCCTTCTTCGCGAGCGCGTCGAGTCGGCCGCGCAACTGCGCGACTTGCCGGTGGCACACCGGTCACGTGTCGCCGTAGATGAACACGAGGACGACGTTCTTCTTGCCACGCAACGTGCTGAGCCGGTGCGCCTTGCCGCTCGCATCGCGGAGCGTGAAGTCCGGCGCGGCCCCTCCGAGCTTCGCGCTACCGATTGCCGCGGGGTCGAGATCGCGGAAGGCCTTGCGCACCGCCGGCGGCATTCGCTTGCCCTTGCGCTCGAGCGCGAACCGCACATGAGCGCGCACGTCGCCGTTGCGCTCCTTCTTCGTCAGACCGAAACCCCTCGGCTCCTCGAGCAGACCGCCGAACTTGCCGAGCGCGTCGGCGGCATAGAGCCGCGCGGCCGCCTCGCCATCGGTGTTGAGCGTCTTCGTCAGCGCGTCGACGGCTCGCGGATCGCCGACGAACGCGAGCGCCTGCGCCGCGAAAACGCGCAGCTCACCGTCCTCCGCGTCGAGTAGCGCGATCAGCTTCGGAATGCACGGCGAGCCGATCCGCACGATGTCGCGCAGGGCGCGCATGCGTACCTTCCAGCCGGCATCGTCGAGCTTGCGCATGTGACCGTTCTGGCGAGTCCAACCGGCGCGGAACGCGTCGATCGTCGCGTCGAAGGACGGTGGGGGCTCCGACGCCGTCGGTCGGGGCTTGTCGTCCGCGCGGGCGACGGGCGACAGCGACGACGCGACAAGCACGGTCCAGGCGATAGCGCGGGAAGCGGTCACGGCAGCCTCTCGTCGATCGGGGAAGATCCTACAGCACGAACCAGAGGGAGCATCGTACCCGACGTTCTCGCCCGCGGGGAGCTTCTCGCGCAGAGCTCTTGCGCGCGCCTTCGGATTCGTTACCCTCGCTCCCATGAGCGTCCTGGTCGATTCTGCCCATTCCCTGCGCCGGATATTGGTCCGCGGCCCGAACCCGGTCGGCGATCTCGTGATGGCGACCGCGTGCCTCGCGGACATCCGCCGGAGTTTCCCCGCCGCGCACATCACGCTGTGGGTGCGCCCCGGGCGCGACCGCCTGCTCGACGGGCTCGACGTGTTCGATGAGATCCTGATCGACTACAGCCACAAGGGACGGGCCCGATTTCTCGCTACGATTCGCGATCTCCGCACGCGCCGATTCGATGCCGCGATCCTGCTGACGAACTCGTTTCGCACAGCGCTCGTCACCGCTCTCGCCGGCCTGCCGCGTCGCGTCGGTTTTCGCAAGGGCGGGCAGGAGCTGTTCCTGACGCACGTCATCGAGCCGATCCTCGACGACGACGAGCGCGTCGCGTGCAATCGGTGGAAGCCGCGCCCCATGGCGGAGATCTACGCCGATCTGTGCGCTGCGGTCGGCGTCGAACGCGGTGACGGCCGTCCGCGCCTCGCGGTGCCTTCGTCGCTCGAGGAGGCCGCCGCCGCGAAGCGGCGCGAGTTCGACATCGCGGACGGCGAGAAGCTCATCGGGCTGGCTCCGGGAGCGTCGTTCGGAGCGAGCAAGCTCTGGCCGCCGGAGCTGTTCGGTCGCCTCGCCGACCTGCTCACGGAAACCCGCGGTCAGCGCACGATCATCTTCGCCGGCCCGGGCGAGGATGGCATCGCCCGCGACCTCGCGTCGCACATGAAGACGACGCCCATCGACACGTCGCACGATCCGCTCGGTCTCGACCTGCTCAAACCGTTCGTGCGCGACCTGTCGCTCCTCGTCACGATGGACAGCGGTCCGCGACACTTCGGCGCCGCGCTCGGCGTGCCGACTCTCGTCGTCATGGGACCGACCGATCCCATGTGGACGCACGCCAACCTCGAGCATTCCGAGGTCGTCCGCCACGACGTTCCGTGCGGGCCCTGTCACCTGCAGGTCTGCCCGCTCGACCACCGATGCATGACGAGCATCTCGCCCGAAGAGGTACTCGAGAGGATCGAGGCATTGGAGCGGCGGCTCGTCACCGGGCCGTGATCGCGACGGATTGCCTTCTTCAACGGGCAGTTAGGAGAGCCGGCTGCGGAAGTCGTGATAGTCGAACTCCCGCACGACGCGAACGTCGCCGTGGCGCGAATCGAACAGCGCGATCGACGGCAGCCGCACGCCGTTGAAGGTATTCGTCTTCACCATCGTGTAGTGCGCCATGTCGCGGAACACGAGCCGATCACCGATCGCGAGCGGCTGCTCGAACGAGTAGTCGCCGATCACGTCGCCCGCGAGGCACGTCAACCCGCCGAGGCGGTAGTCGTGCCGGCACTCGCCGGGCTTGCGGGCACCGGCGATCTCCGGTCGATAGGGCATCTCGAGCACGTCGGGCATGTGGGCTGCGGCCGAAGTGTCGAGGATCGCCGTACGTTTCTCGTTGTCGACGATGTCGAGCACGGTCGCGACGAGCACCCCCGCGTCGAGCGCGACCGCCTCGCCCGGCTCGAGCCAGACTTCGACATCCCAGCGCGCGCGGAATCGGGTGATTGCGTCACACAGCTCGTCGAGGTCGTAGTCGTCCGCCGTGATGCGCTGGCCACCGCCCAGGTTGACCCAGCTGCGATCGACGAGCCATTCGCCGAACCGCGCCTCGAATGCCGCCAGCACGCGTCCGAGGACGTCGGCGCCCTGGCCGCAGCACGCGTGCAGGTGGAACCCATCGATTCCGCCGAGCTCCGCGGCCCGGAATTGCGCGCGCGTGACACCGAGACGCGAGTATCGGGCGCACGGATCGTAGATCGCCGGCTCGACCTCCGAGTGCTCCGGATTGACGCGGATGCCGAAGGACATATGGGGCGCCGCGCGCCGTGCGAGCGACCGGAACCGCTTCCACTGAGCGAACGAGTTGAACGTCAGGTGGCTCGCGAGATCCAGCCACGCCGGCATCTCCTCGTCGCGATAGGCCGGGGCGTACGCGTGCACCGTGCCCCCGAAGTCCTCCTTGCCGAGCCGCGCCTCGTCGACCGAGCTCACGGCCGTTCCGTGCAGGTAGCGGCGGCAGAGATCGAACGTGCTGAATGCAGCGTATCCCTTCAGAGCGAGAGCAAGGCGCGCGCCGGTCCGTTCGTGGACCGCGGCGAGCCGCTCGAGGTTGCGTTCGAGCCGAACGACGTCGATCACCCAGCACGGAGATGGGACGGATCGCGGGTCGAGCTTCATCGTTCCTCCTCGACCCACGGCAGGCCGTGTTTCGGCAGCTCGGCCATGAACGGCGCCGGATCCATCTGCTCGACGTTGAACACGCCCTCACCGCCCCAGACTCCGCGCAGGATGAGCGCAGCCCCGATCATCGCCGGCACGCCTGTCGTGTACGATACCGCCTGCGCGCCGACCTCGCGGTAGCACTCGGCGTGATCGCAGACGTTGTAGATGTAGATCCGCTTGTCTCGGCCGTCCTGGGTACCATCGATCAGGCAGCCGATACACGTCTTGCCGGTATAGCCGGCGCCGAGGCTGCCGGGGTCGGGCAGCACGGACTTGAGAAACTTGAGTGGCACGATTTCCCGTCCCTCGTACTCGACGGGGTCGATGCGCGTCATGCCGACGTTCTGCAACACGCGCAGATGCGTCAGATACTCGTCGCCGAACGTCATCCAGAAGCGGATGCGCTCGATGCCCGGAATGAACCTCGCGAGCGACTCGAGCTCCTCGTGGTAGAGGAGGTACATCTTGCGCGGCCCGACCTCCGGGAAGTCGAACGTGTCCGCAACCGACAGCGGATCGGTGTCGATCCACGCGCCCTTCTCCCAGTATCTGCCGCGCTGCGTGATCTCGCGGATATTGATCTCCGGGTTGAAGTTCGTCGCGAACGGGTGCCCGTGATCGCCGCCGTTGCAGTCGAGGATGTCGATCGTGCGGATTGCGTCGAAGTGCTCGGCGAGCGCGTGCGTGCAGAAGAGGCTCGTGACGCCCGGATCGAAACCGCAGCCGAGCAGCGCGAAGATCCCACGCTCACAGAACCGCTCGTGGTAGTCCCACTGCCACTGGTAGCAGAACCGCGCCTCATCCGGGGGCTCGTAGTTCGCTGTGTCGAGGTAGTGGACGCCGGTCTCGAGACACGCGTCCATGATCGCGAGGTCCTGGTACGGCAACGCGACGTTGACGACGAGGTCGGGGGTGCAGTCGCGGATCAAAGCGACCGTTTCCTCGACGCGGTCGGCGTCGACGCGTTCTGTGCGGATCGGCGGTCCTCCCGCGCTGGCGATGTCGGTGGCGATCGCCTCGCACTTCGAGACCGTGCGACTCGCCAGGTAAATCTCCTCGAAGACCTCCGGGACGAGAGCGCACTTCTTCGCGACGACCGTCCCGACGCCGCCGGCGCCGATGATCAGGACCCTACCCATGACTTTCGAGGCTCATTGCAACGCGGGGAACTCGAGGATGACCTTGAGCGCACCGTCGCGTCGCTCGTGAAACGTCTCGAACGCCGTCTGGAGGTGTGCAAGCGGATACGTGTGCGTGACGAGCGGTGACAGGTCGATCCGGCATTCGGAGATCCACTGCATCGCGAGTGGGAAGTCGCGTCCGAAGTCCGGGTTCAAGCTCGTGTGGACCGTCACCTTCTTCAACGCGAGGTCGAACCACCGGATCCCGTCGAGGATCGCAGGCGGCACGCCGAAGTAGAGGAAATGCCCGTTCGTGCGGCAGAGCTCGACGCAGAGATTGAACTGTTGGTCGCGGTGACCGACCGCCTCGACGACCAGGTCGGGCATGGCGCCATCGGTGATGTCACGGACCGCAGCGACGGGGTCGTCGCGCGAGTTGTCGATGACATGCGTGGCGCCCAACGACGGGCTCTTCGCGAGCCGCGACGCGAGCGGGTCGATCGCGATGACGCGGCGTGCTCCGAGCTGGCGCAGGCAGCAAGCGATGATCTGACCCATCGGGCCTTGACCGACGACCGCGACGTCGAGGTCGAGCACCACCGGGACCTTCTTCAGAGCGTAGAGCACCGTGCCGAGGGGTTGAGCGAGTACCGCGATGCTCTCCGGAAGCGACGGGTTCACGAAGATGGCACGATCCTCGCTGGTGACCCAACGCTCGAAGAGGCCGACTTGATTGACCGGCACCGCGAGGATCTTGTCGCCCTCGCGGAACTTGCTCCCCGTGGTCGCGATGACCGTGCCTACCATCTCGTGGAGCGAGAGGCCGGGGCGCAGCGGATACTCGGAGCCTTCCTCCAGTCCGCCGAGCTGGCCGTCGAAGTACGGCAGATCCGATCCGCACAAGCACGCGGTCGTGGGCTCGAACAGAACTTCACCGGTACTGTCCGGTCCGAGCGTCGGCTCCGGAACGTCGACGAGCGCGATCTCTCCGGGAGCGCGAATCTGACCTGCCAGCATCTGGTTCTCCTGCGGCTTCCCGACGCGCGTCAGGGCGTCGTCGTGCCGTCAGCTATCGTCGTCGGCGCCGGTGTCGTCCGACGCGTCCGATTCGGAATCCTGCTTGCTGCGCATCATCGGGAACGCGATGACGTCGCGGATCGAGCGCGCGTCGGTCAGCAGCATCACGATGCGGTCGACACCGAGCCCGACTCCGCCGGTCGGCGGCATGCCGCAGCCGACGGCCTTGAGGAAGTCGACGTCCATCGGATGGTTCGCGACGCCCTCGTCGTCCTCGCCGAGGGCGCGCTGATCGACGAACCGCTCGTGCTGTTCGACCGGATCCGTGAGCTCGGAGTACGCGTTGCCGATCTCCATTCCCATGCACATCGGCTCGAATCGCTCGACCAGACGGTCGTCGCCTCGCTTGCGCTTGGTCAGCGGCGAGATTTCGAGCGGGTGATCGCAGACGAACGTCGGTTGCTCGATGTTCGGCTCGACGAGTTCGCCGAAGAGCTCGGCGACCGCGTGGCCCCACGTGAACGGCTTGGGCGGCGCGAGGTGGCGCTTTTCGCACTCCTCGCGCAGCGCGGCCTCATCGAGATTCGCCGCGTCGATGCCGATCTCGAGCAAGCCTTCGAGCACCGTCATCCGTCGCCACGGCGGCGCGAAGTCGATTTCCCTGTCGCCGTAGGGCACTCGGGTCGTGCCGCAGACCTCTTCGGCAACCGTCGAGACCAGCGCCTCGAATTGGTCCATCTGGTAGCGGTAGTCGGTGTACGCCTCGTACCACTCGAGCATCGTGAACTCGGGGTTGTGGCTCCGATCGATGCCCTCGTTGCGGAAGTTCTGGCAGACGGTGTAGACCTTCTCGAAGCCACCGACGATAAAGCGCTTGAGCGGGAGCTCCGGCGAGATGCGCAGGAAAGCCGCGTGGTCCGAAAGCGCGTGGATCGACGTCTCGAACGGGCGCGCCTCGGCGCCGCCGTAGTTCATTTCGATCGTCGGCGTCGTGACTTCGAGGAAGTCCCGGTCGTCGAGGAAGCGACGGATCGCCGCGATGATCTTGCCGCGCAGCACCATCTTGCGGCGCGCGGCCGCGTCGGTGATCCAGTGGAGGTAGCGCTCGCGATAGAGCGTTTCCGGATCGACGAGCTGGTTGAAGGTCTGGTCGTCCTTCGACTTCGGAATCGGCACGCGAACGACCGTCTTCGACAAGACTTCGAGAGTCTTCGCCGCGACGGACAGCTCGCCCATCTTCGTGACGAAGAGCTCGCCCGAGACGCCGATGTGGTCGCCGAGATCGAGTCCGTGACGGATGACGCTCCAAGCGGTCTCGTCGAACTCGTTCTTGCGCAGCATGAGCTGCAGGCGGCCGTCGAAGTCTTCGATGTCGACGAAGATCATCTTGCCCTTGCCGCGATAGGCGACAAGGCGACCGGCGACGCGAACGTCGCTGCCGAGGAGGGACTCCTGCTCCTCGCGCACCGCGGCGAGCGAGTGGGAGCGATCGAAGGAGTAGGGATACAGCGAGACGCCACGCTCGAGGAGGTCGCGGCGCTTATCGAGGAGGTTGTCGTCGAAGGGCATCGGCGGTCGGCTCACTCGATCGAAATGCTGCAGGATTCCATGAACAGCTCGGTCTTCGGTGCGCCGCCCTGTGTGCCGAAGTACTCGAGAACCTCGAGAGTCTTCGTGCCGTCGACGACCTCACCGAAGATCGTGTGCTTGTCGTCGAGCCACGGTGTCTCCTTGAACGTCAGGAAGAACTGGCTTCCATCCGTCCCGGCACCGCGATTCGCCATGCTGAGAAGCGCGCCGCGGTCGTGACGCACCTGGGGGCTGAACTCGCCGTCGTACTCGTATCCCGGCCCGCCCGATCCTTTTCCTTCCGGACAACCTCCCTGCGCCATGAAGCCGGGGATCACGCGGTGGAAAATCAGGCCGTCATAGTAGCCGAGGCGCGTCAGGTAGATCGTGCTCGACACGTGCATCGGCGCGACGTCCGGCAGGAACTTGACCCGCACGTTGCCCTTGTTCGTGCGGACGTCCCAGAAGTACGACCTGTTGGCGTCGAACTCGACCTTCGGCGGCTTCGTGAGTCGCGTCCGCCAGCCGGGGGCGGTCTTGTCGATCTGCTGGGACGCGATGAACTCGTCGATGGCGCGGATCGCGGGGTCGCTTTTCAGGTCCGTCACAGGGGCCTCTTTCGTCTTCTTGTCAGCGGGCGGAGAGGTCTCGGGCTGGGTGCCGTTGCAAGCGGCCAATGCCGTGATGAGACAGGCCAGGAGCCCGATCGTCCTACTGTGCATCTCGACGTTCTCCGGTCGTTCCGGGGGTTTTCGTATGGCAGCCCGTTGAGGAAGGCCATCCGGCACGATGGCGGCGCTCTTCAACGGACTGGCAGGGGCGGACGCTCGCAGCCGGGCAGATTACCAGCCGGTCAGCACCACGTCCAGCCCTCCAGCGACGACACGATCCGGTCGGCGCCGGCGAGATCGGCCGCGGGGCTCGAGTTGGTCACGGCGACGCACCACATGTCCGCGTTCTTGGCGGCGGCGACGCCGCGAGGGCTGTCCTCGAACACGAGGCACGCGTCGGGGGTCAGGTCGGGGGCGCCCGACGAGCGCAACAGCTCGAGGGCTTGCAGGTAGGCTTCCGGCGACGGTTTTGGCGCGACGACGTCATCGCCGCTGACGAAGCGGGGGAATCGATCGAGCAGACCGTGATGCGCGAGGACGCCCGCGAGGTCGGCCCGCCGGGCGCCGCTCGCGATCGTGTAGGGCCCGCGCCGCGCGGCGGCATCGATGAGCTCGCGGACGCCGGGGAACAGGACGACATCGGCCAGTCCGTCGCGGTAGCGGCGCGACTTCCGCTCGACCAAGTCTTCGAGAAGCTCCGGGCTCGCCGGCCTGCCGGCTTCGCGCAGGACGATCTCGAAGCACGCGCGGTCGTGGCCGCCGAGGAAACGCGCGTTGTCGGCGTCCGGGCCGAGGTCGATGCCCTCCTCGCCGAGAGTGGCGCAGAACGTCGCGAAGTGCAGGGTCTCGGTGTCCGCGATGACGCCATCGAAGTCGAAGATCACCGCCCGCGTCTTGTCGAGGCCGCACGCCATCCGGTTCGCCTGCTTCACGCGGTCGTCAGCTCAACCCTGGAGGTCTTCCGCCTCGGCGATGATGCGCCAGGCCTCGTCGACGTCGTCGACGAAGCGGAAGAGCTCGAGATCGCGCGCGGAGATCGTCCCTTCTTCGACGAGGTAGTCGAAGTCGATGAGACGCTTCCAGAACTCGCTGCCGTACAGGATGACCGGCACCGGCTTGATCTTCTTCGTCTGGATCAGCGTCAACGCCTCGAACAGCTCGTCGAGCGTTCCGAAGCCGCCGGGAAAGGCCACCAGCGCTCGCGCCCGCATCAGGAAGTGCATTTTGCGGATGGCGAAGTAGTGGAATTGGAAGCTCAGGTCCGGCGTGATGTAGCGGTTGGGGGCCTGCTCGTGCGGCAGCACGATGTTGAGCCCTACGCTCTTGGCGCTGGCTTCGAACGCGCCGCGATTGCCCGCCTCCATGATGCCGGGGCCGCCGCCCGTGATGACGACGAGGTCGCACCGGCTCGTCTTCTGGCACGAGGTGGAGATCAGCCGTGCGAGCTTGCGTGCGTCGTCGTAGTAGCGGCTCTTGGCGGCGAGGCGCCGGGCTGCGGTCAGGTCGCGCGCGAGCGTTTTGTCGTCCGGATCGTCGGCCGTAGCGGCAGCGGCTCGCGCGATGTGCGCCTCGGCGTCCTCAGGGGCGGGGATCCGCGCGGAGCCGAAGAGGACGATCGTCGAGTGAACGCCCTGCTCTTCCTGCAGGAGTTCCGGCTTCAGGAGCTCGAGCTGCAACCGTACGGGCCGCAGCTCCTCGCGCAGCATGAAGTCCTGATCGACGAACGACAGTCGATACGCATGCGACCGCGTCTGCGGCGTGTCCGCGGTTTTCTCGGAGTGGGCCTTGTCGTCGCGGGCGGTCGGAAAGCGGCGTTCGGTGGGAGGCGTCATCGGGTTCGTTGGACGATGTCGAGGATGTACGCCGCGTGGATGCCGAACTCGCTCTCAGGCGCGAGCTCGACGACAACGCCGAGGTCGGCGATCGACCGCGCCGCGTCGTCCTTGATCGAGTGAGCGTACGCTCGTAGGAATAGGCACTCGATGAGTTTCGGGCTCTTCGAGTGGTCCTTGACGAATGTATCGAGCCGCGCGATCGCGGCGTCGGTTTCCTTGGCTCCGATCAATAGGCGCGCGAGCGGCAGCAGGGCCTTCTCGGCGCTATCGGAGCCCTTCTTTTTCGGGAGCGAGAGCACCTTTTCGTAGAGCTCTCGGGCTCGCGCCGACTGCTTCTGGCCGCGCGCGATCTCCGCGAGATCGAGCAGCAGGTCCGGGTTGTCCCCGTGCTTCGCGAGGATTTTCTCGAGGACCTTGCCCGCTTCTTCGGCGCTTCCCGCCGCGAAGATCGCGCGTGCGTAGGCGCGTTGCGCGTCGACGTCGTCGGGGCTCTTCTCGGCGATTTCCCGGAGCTTCTCGAGCGAGCCGGCAGCCGACGCGGACTTGCGGATCTCCTCGAGGAACGTCTCCGGGGGGCGGAAGCCGGACATGTCCTGCAGCACCTTCCCTTCCGGGCTGAGGACGAGAATCGTCGGCAGTCCTCGGACCTTGTACTTCGTCGCGAGGTCCTTGCGATCATCGGTGTCGACCTTCACGGCCTCGAAGAACTCACGCACGAGGCTGATGACACGCGCATCGCTGAACGTCTCGCGGTCGAGCTTCTTGCACCAGCCGCACCACTCGGCGCCGAAGTCGACGAGGACGGGGCGGCGCGTCTTCGCAGCGCTTTCCATCGCCGCCTCGAAGGTCGCGGCCCACGGGATGCCCTTCGCGGGTGCCCCGGTTTCCGCGGCGCCCTTTGTCTCGGCGCCTTCCGACTTGGCGTCGACCTTGTCGGCCGTTGTCTCGACGATTTCCTTCGATGGGGTGCTCTTCTCGGCCGCTTTCTCATCGGCCTCCTGCGCGGTCGCGACAGGCACGACGACGAAGAGCGCGGCGAGGAGCGAAATCAGGCGTCGATGCATCGATCGGCTGGTCCTATTTCGTGACACGGGCGTCCGCCCAATTCGCGTGATCCGAGAAGTCGAGGCCGTCGGGGCCGTACCCGACCTCGAGACGCAGCACTTCGACTCCATCCATCGGCAGGGACACCGGCTGGGGTTGATCGCTGGAGGTCATGTTCTTCGCGAACAGCTCCTTGCCGTCCGCGAGCACTCGAAACGTCACGCCGCCCTTGCCTCGCGATGATTCGTCGAGGCCGATCACCGTGGCGAACGACGCATACTGCCCGGCGAGCGCGAACTCGAGGACCGAGCGCGAGTGGACACCGAGGCCGCGGCGGTAGCGCCTTCCGGCCATGCGGAGCGGGCCGCCGTTCACCGACCGATCCTTGCGGTAGCGCAGCGGCGCGCCGAGGACCGGGGCCTCGTCGACCAGCGTCGGCTCGGCAGCGGACAGAAACAGCACGCGGTCGCTGGCGGGGGAGATGCGCCGCACAGCGCTGATCGGCAGACGCTGGCGCGAGTCGGGCGGCGAGCCCGGCAGGCGGATGACGAGGTATTCGACGTCATCCGAGCGCTCGAAGCCGACGAGGTACGCGGGCAGCCGGCCGACGCCGGGCAGATCGAACGTCGCGGACGGGTCCGGCTCCTGTCGCGTCGATGCGACCGGTGCGAGCACGAGCCCTTGGATCATCTGGCGCTTGATCGCGCGGCGGCGGCCCGAGTCCTCGACGAAGACGCGTTCGGCCTCGACCGCACGGAACGGCCGTCGAAATCGGAACAAGCCCTGGCGTCGCAGATAGAGCGTGTCGACCTCCGGCGGTGTCGCCGCGAGGTCGCGCTCGAGAAGTCCGTCGGAGGGGTGCGCCTCGCGCAGCCGGAAGCCGGCGATCTGTGCGAGCGGGACGTCGATCTCGAGCGGCTGTGGACCCGCGCCGTGCTCGGCGACCAGGCGGATGCGCGCGACGTTCTTGCGCGGACCATCGTCGGGCAGATCGAGGACGCGGGCCGCGATCTGATCGCCGGTGCGAAAACGCACGAGCGGGTGCCGGTGGAAGGGCACGTCCTTCCCGGCGCCGCCCTTCTTCACCACGCTGCCGGTGCGGATCTCCTGCACCTCGTACGTCGGAATCGGTACCTTCTGCGTCCCGATGAGGAGACCGTCCTTCGACACGCCACGCAGTCGGCCCGGAACGACGCGGCCGTCGAGCAGCGTCACGCCGGCCGCCGCTGGAGCGGAGCTAGGGTCCGGCTTCGCAGCGTCGGTCTCTCCTTCCAGCTCGTCAGCGTGGAGACAGACCGCGACCGCGGAGGTCAGGCTGAAAAGGAGGGCGCACGCGATACGGGACAACGCCTCACTCTTCCTTCGACAGCGCCTTGTAGTAGTCCTTCAGGAGCTTCTCGTAGCGAGCGGGGAGCTTGCCGCCGAAGCTCTCCAAGGCGCGGGACGCGTCCTTCTCCTCCAGGAGACCCCAGATCGTATTGCGATCGGCGCTGGACACACCGCGCAGTCGGACGATGCCATCGCCGCGCGACGGAAGCTTCGAGACCTGCGCCGGGGACTGGGATTTGTTGCCGTTCGGGTTGCCGTTCTTGCAGCCCTTGCAGTTGCCGCTGCCGCAGCTCTTGCAGGACTTGCGCTCGAGCGCTTCCTGGAGCTCGATCAGCTTGTCGAGCGCGACCAGGATCTCGCCCTCTTTCTCCTGAGTCGGCTCCGTGCTGGTCACTTCCTTCGACAGGAGCTTCTCGACCTTGTTCATCCAGCCGGCGACGGTGTGCAGCGGTCGACCGACCTCCTTGTTGAGCTCGGCCACGCGCTTCTGCGCACGGCTGCGGACCTCCTCGGGGAGCTCCTCGTAGTCGGTCGTCAGGAGAGCCCACTGCGCGAACTCCATCAGCGGACGCTCGAGCTCGTGATACGCGAGGGCGACGAGCTCGCACACGCGGTGATCGGCGATCATGTGCTGACGGTGGTCGCGCGTCAGCGCCTCGCAGCGCTTGATCACGTCGTCATACTTCTTCGCGCGCAGGTCGAGCTCCGCGCGCAACAGGCCGACGTACGCGCGCAGGTAGACGTTGCGCCAAGCGCCTTCGGTGTCGCCTTCGAGCTTGCGCAGCGCGACCTCGATCTCTGTGGCCTTCTCGGCCTCCAGTGTCTCGACGGCGCGATCGAAGCTCGGGTAGAGCTCGCGTAGCGCGTTCT
>CAYMRB010000183.1:0-1419 GCA_964392615.1 uncultured Planctomycetia bacterium
GTTCCTTGCGGTTTGGTGCGCGGTGGGGGTCTTTGTGTGGGACTCCGATTCCGACTCCGACTCCGACTCCGACACCGACTCCGACTCCGAGACGACTGTGATCTACCTCGACCACCACGCCACCACGCCCTGCGATCCTCGCGTCGTCGATGCGATGCTGCCGCTCTTCACCGCGGACTTCGGCAATCCGTCGAGCTCGTCGCACGCGTTCGGCACCCGTGCCGCCGAGCTGGTCGAGTCAGCGCGCGCGCAGGTCGCGGCGCTCATCGGAGCGGATCCGCGCGAGATCGTGTTCACCTCCGGGGCCACCGAGTCCGACAATCTTGCGATCAAGGGCGTCGTCGAGGCGGAGCGACGCAGACGCGGGCCCGATGCGCGCTGCCACGTCGTCACGACGACCATCGAGCACCGCGCCGTGCTCGACGCGTGTGCGGGGCTCGAGCGGCGAGGCGCCTGCAGCGTCACCCATGTCTCGCCACAGCCGGACGGCGTCGTGCGAGCCGATGACATCGCAGCGGCGATCACCGACGATACCGTCCTCGTCTCCGTTCACTGGGCGAACAACGAGATCGGCACGGTTCAGCCGGTCGCCGCGATCGGCGCGCTGTGCAAGGCGCGCGGCGTCCTGTTCCACTGCGACGGCGTGCAGGCGCTGCCGTGGCTCGAGTGCGACGTCGAGACGCTCGGCCTCGACCTCCTGTCGCTGTCCGCCCACAAGATGTACGGCCCCAAGGGTGTCGGCGCGCTGTGGGTGCGGCGGCGGAGACCTCGGGTTCGCCTGGCGGCGCAGATCGACGGCGGCGGTCACGAGCGCGGCGTGCGCTCCGGCACGCTCAACACGCCGGGCATCGTCGGATTCGGCCGCGCGTGCGAACTCGTGCGGCACGAGCGCGACGGCGACCGCCTTCGCGTCCTGGCGCTGCGCGATCGATTGCTCGACGCGCTGCGCGGCGCCGTCCCCGACCTCGTCGTGCACGGCTCGCTGACCGCGCGCCTTCCCAACAGCCTCTCCGTGAGCGTCCCCGATCTCGACGCGCGTCGCATTCTGCGCGCCATCGATGGAGTCGCGATCTCGTCCGGGGCGGCGTGCTCGACCGCGTCCGAGGACGGCTCGTGGGTCCTGCGAGCAATCGGCGCGCCCCAGCCGGAGCTGGGCGCGCTGCGATTCGGTCTCGGCCGCGGGACCGGCGATGCCGATGTCGATACGGCAGGCCGGCGCGTCGCAGCCGCGATCGAGCGCGTGCGCAACGATCCGAGCGCGACGTCTAGCGGCGATTGCGACGTTTCATGCTGAAGGACGGACGGTCGGCCCGAGTTCGATCCGGCTCTCGAAAGACTTTGACCTCGCGTCGACCCGCACCGTTAATAGTGCGTTGATCCGGCGGCGCGGCTCCGATCCGCGCCGCCGGAGCTGTTCGT
>CAYMRB010000183.1:1429-3686 GCA_964392615.1 uncultured Planctomycetia bacterium
CCCCCCCCCCCCCCCGGTGGTGTGCGTCCCCGAGCCCCCCTACGCCCGCGGAGAACTTCCCGCTGTCGAGCGATAGGACAGCCGACTCTCGGATGCCCGCCCCTGACGACGTCGTGCGCTACCGGCGCAACCACTTCTCCGCCCGCCTCCCGGTCGCCTGCAAGTACAGTCTGTCGCACTTCTGGCTGCGCGAACTCGTCGCGAAAGATGGCGCCGGCAGCGGAACCTGGCGAGTCGGCCTGACCGGATTTGCGACGCGCATGCTCGGCGAGATCGTCGAGTTCGACTTCGAGGTCGACCTCGGCGACACCGTGAGCGTCGGCCAGACGATCGGGTGGATCGAGGGCTTCAAGGCCGTCTCCGACGTCATCTCGGTCCTCGACGGCGACTTCGACAGCGCCAATCCGGCGGCGACGGCGGATCCTGCCGTGATTTGCCGAAAGCCGTTCGCGGAAGGCTGGCTCTATCAGGTAACCGGGACGCCGGACGCGGCAATCGTCGATGTAGACGGATACATCGCGCATCTCGACCGGACGATCGACAAGATGCTCGAGAAGCCGTGGCAGAGCGCCACCGACGCGTCCGCAGAAGCCGAAAGGAACGAGCCCTCGTGAACCGCGCCCGCTACATCATGGTCGGCGGCTTCCTCGGAGCCGGCAAGACGACCGCCATCGGGCACCTCGCCAGAAGGCTCGCCGATGGCGGCTCGCGCGTCGGGCTCATCACGAATGATCAGGGCGCCGGTCTCGTGGATTCGAAGAACCTCCGCGCTCAGGGTTTCGCGGTCGAGGAAATCGCCGGCGGCTGCTTCTGCTGCCGATTCGACTCTCTGCTGACGGCGGCTCGCGCGCTCGCCGCGCAGGAGCGCCCCGATGTCTTCCTCGCCGAACCGGTCGGCAGCTGCACCGACCTCGTCGCCACGGTCAGCTATCCGCTGCGGCGAATCTACGGTGACGAGTTCGACATCGCGCCGCTCAGCGTTCTCGTCGACCCGTTGCGCGCGGAGCGCGTTCTCGGGCTCGAGTGCTCTGGCCGGAGCTTCTCGTCCAAGGTTCTCTACGTGTTCGAGAAGCAGCTCGAAGAGGCCGATTTCATCGTCGTGAACAAGGTCGACCTTCTCGACGAGGCCCGCACGGCACGGCTCACCGACGCGCTGTCGGAGCGCTTTCCGAGCGCCGAGGTTCTGTGCGTCGGCGCTCGCGACGGCGTCGGTGTCGACGAGTGGTTCGAACGCATCACGACCGAGACGATGGGCGAGCGAAAGACGCTCGACATCGACTACGACCTCTACGCCGAGGGCGAAGCCCTTCTCGGCTGGCTCAACGCGACCGTCGAGCTCGACGCGACCGACGAGGTCGACGGCAACGCGATCGTTCGAGAGCTGGCCCGCGACATCCAGGACCGTCTCGAGGCGCTCGACGCAGAGGTCGCGCACCTCAAGATGACGCTCTCGCCGCATGAGGACCCGATTGGCGAGATCGCGGTCATCAGCCTCGTGCGCAACGACTGGGTTCCCGAGGTGTGCCTGGAGCTCGGCGACCTGCTCGCGGCCGGCCAACTCGTGATCAACCTCCGCGCGGAAGCCGCTCCGGAAACGCTGCGCGCGACGGTCGAGGCTGCCGTAGCCGCCGTGAGCTCGCGCCGTCCGGGAGTCCGCGCGACGCTCGATCACGTCGAGAGCTTCCGCCCGGGCCGGCCGGAGCCGACCCACCGTCTGTCCGCGACAGGTGATCCGACGTGAGCGCTCCAACCGACGACTCGCCGCGCCAGACGCGGATCCTGTACTGCCACTGCGCGTGGGCCAACGTGATCTCGGCTCAGGTCAAGGAGGGCGTGCTCCGAGGGCTCAGCGCATCCGACGTCGCGTTCGACGCGGTGCCGGACCTTTGCGAGATGTCTGCACGCCGGGACCCAGCGCTTGCTCGGCTGGCGGCCGACGGCGCCGAAATCAAGATTGCGGCGTGCTACCCGCGTGCGGTCAAATGGCGCTTTGCCGCGTCCGGCAACCCGCGGCCGGAAGCCGGAGTCGAGATTCGCAATATGCGACAGGAGACGGCCGAGGAGGTCCTTGCAGCTCTGCTGCCCGGGGAAGACGACTAAGTGCCTACTCTAACGCGCGTCGTCCTCCACGAGGGTGCGGGTAGCCACCCGCTGGAGACCGAGCGACGCTTCGAGATCCTCGACCGCCTCTTGCAGAGCGGTTACCCCGTCACGCGCTCGCGCGCCGGCGCCGGCGCGCCGCGCGCCGCCCCGTCGG
>CAYMRB010000183.1:3696-5117 GCA_964392615.1 uncultured Planctomycetia bacterium
ACGACGCTTCGTTGCTGCTCTTGCACGAGCCGGACGGGAGCGACGACCGACCGCGGGCGCTCGAGGACGGGGCGCAGGACCACGTCCGCGTCTGCGACATCTCCGAGCGCTCGAGCACGGACATCGCAGCTCTCGTCGACGAGACGCGCCAGACCTCCGGCACGGCGAAGCCGGGCGCATGGAAGCCGTGGTTCCCGGTCATCGATTTCGACCGCTGCACGAACTGCATGCAGTGCCTGAGCTTCTGCCTGTTCGACGTGTACGGCGTCGACGCCGAGCAGAGTATCCGCGTCGCGAACGCCGACAAGTGCAAGACGAACTGCCCCGCCTGCTCGCGCGTTTGCCCCGAGGTCGCGATCCTGTTCCCGAAGTACGGTCAGGGACCGATCAACGGCGCTGAGATCCAGGGCGAGGACATCGATCGCGAGAAGATGAAGATCGACGTCTCGGCGCTCCTCGGCGGCGACGTCTATTCCCTACTGCGACAGCGGAGCGAGCGTGCCGACTCGCGTTTCTCGAAGGAGCGCGATGAGGACAAGGCCCTGAAGGAACGACAGCGTTGCCTGAAGAAGCTGCAGAGCCAGCTCGGCGACATCCCGCCGGAGGTTCTGATGGCCCTGCCGAGCCCGGACGAGATCCGCGCCAAGGCCGAGGAGGCCGCGGCCAAGGCCCGGGACGCGCTGGCGCAACGCAACGACAAAGAGACCTGACGATCGAACGGAGAACGGACACGTGGCGCCACGATCCTCTTCCTCCCCTGCCTCTTCTTCCCCGGATCCGCTGCCGGCTCTGCCGCGACTCGTGCCGGTTCCGCAGTTCCGTCCCCCGATGGAGACGATTCCGCAGACGAAGCTCGAACGCACGCGCATCCGAGACCGCGTTCGCGAATTCTCGACCGAGCGCACTCTGGTTCCGCCGATCCCGATGGCCGACCTGCGCAGCGTGACCGAGACGCTGCTCGAGTCATCCGACATCGACGCGAAGTACCTCGACTACACCGCGGTCCTTCTGAACAACGAGCTCTGGCGGGAAACGCTCGCCGCGATCCCATACGAGCGTCGACTCCTGCTCTTGCCAAAGTGCCTGCGCGTCGAAGCGCACTGCCCTGCGCCGTTCGATGAGCTCGGGCTCTTGTGCAAGAGATGCGGCATGTGCTCGATTCAGGATCTCCAGGACGCGGCCGAGAAGCTCGGCTACGCCGTTCTCGTCGCGGAGGGTTCGCCCGTCGTCATGGGGATCATCGAGACCGGCCAGATCGACGCAATCGTCGGCGTGAGCTGCCTGAGCGTCCTCGAGCGCGCGTTTCCGTTCATGGAGGCGGCCGCGGTGCCCGGCGGCGCGATTCCGCTCCTGCAGGACGACTGCGCCGACACGACGGTCGACGAGGACTGGATCTGGGACGTCATTCACCTGACGAGCGC
>CAYMRB010000183.1:5127-18150 GCA_964392615.1 uncultured Planctomycetia bacterium
CCCGGTGGCCGGTGTTGTTGTGTTGTGTCAATATCATCTAGTTCCCCCCCCCCTACTGGCCCCGACGCCTCGATCTGACCGGGCTGCGAACGACCGTCGAGACGTGGTTCGAGCCGGAACGCCTCGCGGCGACTCTTGGCGCTCCGACGACCGCGACCGAGGAGGTCGGCCATGCCTGGCTCGCGCGCGCGGGCAAGCGCTGGCGGCCGTTCCTGACCGTCGCGGTCCACCAGTCGCTATCGCCCGACCCGGAGGCCGAGACTCCGGCTGGTCTCGAGAAGGTCGCGGTGGCGGTCGAGTGCTTCCACAAGGCGTCGCTGATTCACGACGACATCGAGGACGAAGACGAGCTGCGTTACGGCGAGAAGACGCTGCACGCCGAGTACGGCATGCCGGTCGCGCTCAACGTCGGTGATTGGCTGATCGGCGAGGGATACCGACTGCTCGCGGAATGCGGCGCGGACGCGGAAGCCCGCAGCGCGATGGTCCTCGTTGCCGCGCAGGGGCACCGGACGCTGTGCCTCGGACAGGGCGCGGAGCTCGCATGGGCTCGCGACCCGCGCAAGCTCTCGAGCAAGGAGGTCCTCGACATCTTCCGTCGCAAGACCGCGCCGGCGTTCGAGGTCGCCCTGCGCCTCGGAGCGATCTTCGCGGGCGAGGACGAGTCGGTCCGCGGGCTGCTGACCCGATACAGCGAGTCCCTCGGCGTCGCGTATCAGATCCGCGATGACCGAGATGACCTCGCGGAGACGACGGAGTGCGGCGACCTTCTCGGGCTGCGGCCGACGCTCCCGCTGGCGATCGCCGCGCAGAAATCCAAGGGCGAAGACCGCGAGCTCGTCGAGAGGCTGTGGCGTCGCGACATGCCGGCCGACCTCGACGTGGCGAAGCTCGTCGCGCGCTTCGAGGAGCTCGGCGTGCAGAAGCGCGTCGACGAGCTTCTCGAGGCCTACAAGGAGGACGCGATCCGCTCGCTCTGGGATCTGGAGAATCCGAGCCTCAAGGGACTGCTGCGTCGCGTGATCGGCAAGATCTTCAACGACACCGAGATCAAAGGCTGGTGCGGTGAGTTCGAGACTCGAAATGCTGCAGGTCGCGAGGACGGCGCCTGGCCTGCTGCGTGACTCGAGCGACCTCGTCCGCGACTTCGTCCTCTCCGAGCTCGATGACACCGGCGGTTTTCGCGATCGCGACGGCGCGCCCGATCTGTACTACACGGTGTTCGGCATCGAGTGCCTGGTCGCGTTGCGCGAGGAACCGCCGCGTGCGCGCGTCCTGCCATACCTCGAGAGCCTCGCGGCGAGCCTTTCCGACTGCGACGAGGCTCCCCGTGAGGAGGGCGGTCTCGACTTCGTCCACATCGCCTGTCTCGCTCGCGCCTACGCGGGCCTCGGAGCGCAGCCCGACGCCGCCGTGCGCGACCGCGTGATCGCGGCGATCGAGAACCACCGCAGCGCTGACGGCGGCTGGGCCAACTCCCTCGGCGCCGAGAACGGCACGCTCTACGCGGCGTTTCTCGCGCTCGGCGCGCTGCAGGATCTCGGCGTGAACGCCGCCGACACGGAACGCCTCGTCGACTTCTGTCGCACCATGGAGACGGCGGACGGCGGCTACGCGAACGATCGATCGATGGTCGTCGGCACGACCACGGCGGTTTCGGCGGCGTGCGCGCTGCTGCGGCAGATCGGTGCAGCCCCGCGGCCCGAAACCGGCGATTGGCTCGAGGCGCAGTTCACTCCGGGCGGCGGGTTCCGTGCCATGCCTCGCGCGCCGATGCCGGACCTCCTGTCGACCGCCACGGCGCTTCACGCGCTGGCAGGACTCCAGCGCTCTCTGACGCACCTCGCCGAACCTTGCCTCGACTTCATCGACACGCTGTGGACGAACCGCGGCTCCTTCTACGGCCACTGGGCCGACGACGTGCTCGACTGCGAGTACACCTACTACGGCCTGCTCGCGCTCGGCCACCTGCACCTGGCAACGGACTCCGGATCGTGACCGACGCCGCGACTCTCTTCGACAGCGTCGCGTCTCGGCTCCTCGACGAGCGCACGGCGAGCGGCCATTGGGAGGGCGAGCTCTCGACGAGCGCGCTGTCGACCGCGACGGCTAGCTTCGCGCTCTACGCGGTGGACCGTGCGCGCGGCGACGAGCGACACCGCGACCTCGTCGAGGGTGGCCTCGATTGGCTCGTTCGCCATGTCAACACCGACGGCGGCTGGGGCGACACGACTCGGTCGCTGAGCAACATCTCCACGACGACGCTGTGCTTCTCGGCCCTGAGCGCTGCGGCGCCGTGGCGCGAACGTTACAGCGCGACGATCGCCGGCGCGCGCGAGTGGATCGTCGCGCGCGCCGGCAGCGTCGAGGCTGCGCCGCTCGCCGCGGCGATCACCGACGTGTACGGCGAGGACCGCACGTTCAGCGTGCCGATTCTGACGATGGCCGCGCTCGCGGGTCAACTCGGCGACGAGCCCGAGTGCTGGCGCCACGTGCGTCAATTGCCGTTCGAGCTCGCCGCGTTGCCGCGGCGTTCGTTCCGTCTCCTCGGCCTGCCGGTCGTCAGCTATGCCCTGCCGGCGCTCATCGCCATCGGCCACGTGCGGGACCGTCGTCGTCCCGGAAACCCGTTCGCGCATGCTCTGCGTGCAGTGACGCGATCGCGCGCGCTGCGCGTGCTCGATTCGATCCAGCCGACGAACGGCGGCTTCCTCGAGGCCACGCCGCTGACGTCTTTCGTGACGATGAGCCTCGCAGGCGCCGGCGACGCCGACCATGCGGTCACGCAGCGCGGCGCCGGCGCCCCCCCCCCGGCGGCCACGCCGCGGGGGGGGGCCTCCCCCCCCACCGCCGCGCGCCACGACGGTAGCTGGCCGATCGACACGAATCTCGCGACGTGGGTGACGACGCTGTCGATCAACGCGCTCGCGGCGTCGGGACGTCTCGAGGGGCTCCTCTCGGGCGCCGAACGACTTCGACTGCGCGACTGGCTTCTGGCGCAGCAGTACCGCGACGTGCACTCCTACACCGACGCGCCGCCGGGAGCCTGGGCCTGGACCGATCTGCCGGGCGGCGTTCCGGACGCGGACGACACCGCCGGCGCGCTTCTCGCGCTGCGTCACCTCGAGCCTCCCGAAGAGGCAACGCGCCAGGCCGCGGCGTTCGGAGTGCGCTGGCTGCTCGATCTTCAGAACCGCGACGGCGGCGTACCGACCTTCTGCCGCGGCTGGGGCAAGCTGCCGTTCGACCGCAGCGGGGCCGACCTGACCGCGCATGCGCTGCGCGCGTTCGTCGCGTGGCGCGACCACCTGCCGTCACGAACGCGGCGCACAGGGTTGGCTCGAAAGGTCGACCGCGCAATCGAAGCGGGCGTGAGCTTCCTGCGCGCGACGCAGCGCGACGACGGGGCGTGGCAGCCGCTGTGGTTCGGCAACCAACACGCCGACGGCAACCTGAATCTGACCTACGGGACCGCGAAGGTGCTCGTCGGCCTCGACGCGGTCGGGTCGCGCGGCCGCGTCGACGACCTTCGCGCTCGCGGCACCGCGTGGCTGGTCGCCGCGCAGAACGACGTTGGCGGCTGGGGCGGAGTTCGAGGCGTGGAGTCATCGCTAGAGGAGACGGCGCTCGCCGTCGAAGCGCTGGCGGCCGCAGGGCCGGAAGCGCCAGGCGACGCGAGGCAAGCCACGGCCCGCGGGGTCGACTGGCTCGCCCGTGCCATCGAGCAAGGCTGTGTGGAGCGGCCGACGCCGATCGGGTTCTACTTCGCGAACCTGTGGTACTTCGAACGACTCTATCCGCTGATCTTCGCGACGGACGCGCTCGGGCGTGTCGCGAGGCGAAGCGGCTGAGCGCGCTCCCTCGAAGCGGCGATCCAGCCGCGAAAGCGCAGCCTCTCTTCGACGCCAGGTTGCGAGCGCGCCCTTCGCGGGATAGTCTGCTGGCACGCGTATGTCGGCTACGGAGGAGAGCATGCAGTACGAAGACGACCCGAATCGCCCGGAGAGTGACAACCCGTTCGAGGCCCCTTCGGCCGGTGGACCCGGCGGCGTGTCGCCGGGAGCCTCGTTCACGGGAGGCCAGGATTGGAGCCCGGTCGACGCAATCGTGTTGGGAGGGTACGGGGTAACGCGCGACCCTATGATCATCCTGATCGCGTTCGTGGCCGGCCTGTGCATGCAGGCCGTCGGCATGCTCGGGGGGTTCATCCAAGCTGGCATGATGGCAACGAACGATCCGGAGCTCGCGCTCGTCGGGGCCGTAATCCGGCTGTTCTTCACGCTACTCAACGTCTTCGTCGCTGCCTGGATCACTCTGGGCTATGTGAAGGTCCTGCTGAGCGTCGCCCGCGGACAGCGGGCGGACATCTCGGAACTGTTCTCGGGAGGTCCGTACGGCAGCATGCTCGGGGCGATGATCCTCACCTTCCTGGCCACGCTCGCCGGAACGATCCTGCTGATCGTGCCGGGCATCATCGTCGCCATCGGCCTGCAGTTCTACGCGTATCGCATCGTGGACCGGGGCGAGGGGGCGGTCGACTCGATGGGCTCGAGCTGGCAGATCACGACCGGCCACAAGTGGATGCTGTTCGTCTACGCGCTGCTCTGTTTCGCCGTGATGCTGTTGGGTCTGCTCGCGTGCTGCGTCGGCGCGATCGTCGCCGCACCGATCATCGCGATCGGCAACGCGTACATCTATCTGTGCATCACCGGCGAAGCCGTGGGCGGGTCGGACGACGAGGTCGCTAGCAACCAGCCGGAACGATACTGAGAGACCGCGTACCTTCTTCAGCGGGCGGCTACCGACACGGCAGCGCGTCGGCTGTCGGATCCTCTCCCGCCTCCGGGAATGGCGCCGGTGGATTGGGGCCACCTGAGAACAGGCCTCGTAGCGTGTAGATCGGATCGGACACGTCGATGCGGCCGTCGTCGTTCGCGTCCATGCGGTCGCGGCAATCCGGCCCTTCGGCGCCGCGGAACAGGAACGACAGCGTGCGAATGACGTCCGTCAGGTTGACGTCGCCGTCCGCGTCGGTGTCCGCGCGGATGAACAGGCCGGCGAGGGCGTCGAACGGGATCGCACCCATGTCCGTTCCATCGTGCCCCGTGCCGATGCACGGCGACTCGGAACGTAATCCGTAGTCGCCCGCCAGAACGTCCCGAAAGCGAGGGTCGAGCGAGAGATTGCCTTCGCCCGGCCACAGCCGGTCGGAGATGTTCGAATGCGTGAGCTCGATACTCGACAGGGCGTCGAGCTTCACGTCGAACGCGTTGTTCCAGATGATCATGCTGTGGAACGTGCCGTGTCCGCCGTCCGACGCCCCATCCTTCGCCCACAGGCTGATGCCCTCCTGATTGCCGACCAGCGTGTTGTGGTGGCCCTCGCGAACATCGACGCCGCTCTTCAGCGCGATCGCCGTGCCGCAGTTGTAGATCAGGTTGCCCGTGACGATCGGCGGCCCGAACGGTCCGTCGTCCTCGAGCGACAAGGCCTTGTCCTGGATATTGACGAACACGTTGTCGCGAATATCGACCGTCGTGTCGCCGAGGTCGATGCCGTCGTCCGATCCGTTGATGAACACGCAGCGCTCGATGCGATTGCGCTCATCCGCGTTGAAATCGAAGTCGATCGCGTCCTTGTCCCCCACCATGTTGCGGAACGTCGAATCGAAGACGAGCACGACCGAACGCGTGCAGTGAACGCCCTCGTGGATGTTCTCGAACAGGCTGCTTCGAACCTCGACCTTCGCATCGGTACCGTCGACGGCATTGGCCGTGAGCTGGCGGAAGGTGCAACCGTCGATCAGGGCCTTCGCGTCGACCGGCGCGACGTGGCCCCCGAAGCCCGACGGGTTGTCGCCAAACTCGAAGTCGCAATGTCGCAACACGTGCGTCGGGTCGCCGGCGTCGATTCCGGTGCCCTCCATCGCGACACCGCCCCAGCGGCCGGAGCAGCTCGACGCACGGAAGAGGATCGGATCCGCAGCCGTCCCCTCGGCCTCGATCAGGCCGTGGACGACGATCGACGCGCCGCGCTCGCCGTAGATCACCGTGCCCGGCTCGATCGTCAGGCGCGATCCGTCCGGAATGGTCACGGTCGACGTCATCAGATACGGACTGCCCGCGGCGTCCCAGGTCACGTCTCCCGTCAACGTGCCCGCGACGATGCTCTGCTCACCACCGAAGCGCCGCACGGTGACCTCGAGCTCCTCCGTGACCTGTTGGAACGCGTCGAACGACCGAATCGTCACGACGGTGTCCCCCGGTCCGACGTTAGCCGTGCCCTGCCAGCTCGCGTCCACCGGATCGTACGTCGCCTCCACGCCGTCGATCTCGACGCGCACCGTGCCGCACGCGTTCGCGAGGCCGGACATGCCGATCACATCGGACGCCGCGTAGATCAGTGAACCGCATCCGATCCCGCCTTCGACGACGCCACCGACGCGAAGCACGGGCTCCAGCGAGAAGTCGCTCGAGCCGAGCGATCCGTTGACGCCGTGCAAAGCGAGCACGTTCTGCCCCGGGCTGAGCTCGTCGAGGAATGCGCTGACGTCGATGATCTCCGACGACCCCGCTTCGCGATCGTCCATCGCTGTCTCGTCGAAGGCGATTGTCGTTCCGGGATCCCCGAGACTCCGCCGGGCGATCTCGACGCCGTTCAGGTACGCGACGAAACCATCGTCGTAGTCGATCACGAGCTCGAGGGCCGTCAGCAAGGCCGGGTCCGCGACCGTGAACGCGCGACGAACGTAGACGGACGCGTAGCGATCCTCCATGTCGTCGAGCACCGTGGCGTCATCGTCGTCCCCATAGCCGAAGCCGGACGGCCCGGCCGGCCAATCGCCGTCGTCGAAGTCGAGCTCGGTCCACGCGAGGGTGCCGCCCGAAGGCTCCTCCGTCCCCTTGAAGTAGCGCCACGTGTCGCCGACGCGGATGAGCTCTTCGCCGGGGAGAGTCGCCGTTCCGGCGGACAGCGACGTCGGCACGGTCTCGTCGATGTACCCGATGCGCCGGGTCATGTACGCATCGATGCGGTCGATCGTCGAGAAGCTGAACAGGAAGTCGATGAGCCGGAATCGCAGGCGAATCTGCGCGCGAGAGAACGTCCCGAAGCGCAGGTTCATCACGTTGCAGTAGAACAGCGGCGCGAAGCGGGGATGCAGCAGGAAGCGCCGGAACGTCGCCAGATCGGTGCGAATCAACGGATCGTCGGCGTCGTTGTACGTCTCCTCGTGGTCCCACGCGATGAGCAGGAACTTCCCGGCATTCGGGCGTCTTGATGACTCCGGCACACGATAGAGGAAGTAGTCCTCCCCGGAGCGATTCCAGATGCCGCCGTCGTCGTTCGTCAAGCAGGCCTGAACGGCGAAGAAGCGTGCCCACTGCCAGGGATCGATCAGCTCCACGACTCGATCGGCGAAGATGTCATCCGGCGTTTCGTCACGATCGAACGCACGCGCCAGCTCGATGAGGTCCGAGTAGTCGTCTTCCTCGCGATTCGTCCGCTTCCCGTAGTACGGCCGGTACTCCTCCCGATCCTCCCCGAGGAACGTCAAGTCCCCTTCGTCCGGGAAGCCGCTCGGATCGTACGCGCGGTACAGGTTGCCGTCATCGCTCGCCCCGCCGAAGTACCGATTCAGAAAGCTGCTGTCGATGCGCTCCTTCCTCACGTAGCGTCGGTTCGTGGCTCCCTGCACGGTCAGATTGACCGTCACGCTCAGCGGTGCAGGCATCCCGGCGCGCAGGAAGAGGTCGGAGGCGAGCATCTCGTGCTCGATCTCCTGCGAGTTGAAGTTGAATCGCTCGATTCCGTCGAGAGGTCGCTCCGGCGGCAACTCGACCCGAAACGAACGCGGATCCTCATTGCGCGTGCCGGAGCCGCGGTAGCGAATGCCAGCCAGGTGGCGCACGCGCGCGCTGCTGTCGGACGGCCGGGAGATGATCGTCGCCGGCAACAACACGTTGCTGTAGAGGTCGCGATCCTCGAGCTCCTGTCGATCCGCCGCGGTCATCACGATGTAGTAGTTCTGCGACAGATTCGTCGGCGGCGCCGCGTCGATGACCTGGTACAGGAAGAAAGGCCCCTCGAAGTCATCGTACGGCGCGATCTCGGGTGGCACGGGAACGGCCGTCAAGCCGACCGTGGTCGCGCGCGCCTCGATGCGGAACGCGACGATGGCGCCGGACGGCTGCGCGGGAATCGAACCGCCGAACACGCCGTCGCCGGCAAGCCGATCGCCCGACGATCCGTCATCGCGCAGCGTCGCGACGCCGGATGGCCCGCCGCCGTCGATGTGCCAAAGCGCCTCCACGGATTCGATGGGGCCGACAGCGGATACGCGGCACGTCACCGTGACCTCCTCGCCGGAGTTCGGCACGGTCGGCCAGTGCGAGGCGTCGCCGACGGCCGGAGGCGGAGCTGACTGCGCCGCGCTATTCGGTGCCCCTGGCGTGCCACCCGGTTCGCTCGCGCGCCACGCGCCGCCGAGGCGGTTGTCGAGCGCCGGGTGGACCAGCTCCAGCGTGCGGCCCGAGCCGTCGGCATCGATGGGCCACTCGGTGCCCCGGAACGTACGATCATCGACGTCGTCTTCCGGCTCCTCGTCGTTGCGCGGCGCACCATCGCCGTACTTGACGTGGTCGACGAGATTGTCGAGGTCGTCGCGCAGGTTGATCGTGTCGCTGCCGTGGCTCAGATCACGGCTCCAATCGCCGAGCACAATCGCGGGGGCGACGCCCGGATGCGCGCCGAGAAACGCGTCCCGCGAGGATGCGATGACGAGGTATCCGTTCGCCGCGATCGTCGTCCCCGGTTCGATGGCGAAACGGATTCCTTTCGTGATGTCCCATCCGGTGAGGTCGACGTCGCTGTCCGTCGCATTGTGGAGCTCGATCCACTGCAGCGCGTCCGAGCAATCGAGGTCGCAGCCCTCCGACGGAGGCACGTATGGCGGGTGGAAGTAAATCTCCGAGACGACGACCGACGTGGGCAGATCGATCGAGTTCGGCGCGCCCGGGGTCGGCGCCTCGAAAACGAAGCCGTCGTTATCCCCGTCCGGAAACAGCCCGAACGAGAAGCCCGTCTCGTCCGCGCGCCCCCCGCGCGGGTTGATGCCGTCCGCGAAGTCGCCGTTCGCATCGAGGAGCCAGTACCGCGTCCCACCGACCGGCGAGTCGAAGCCGAGCTCGGTGCTGTCGAAGACGAGGAACGCACCGCTATCGAGCGACGTGTCAGCCGCGAGGGCAAAGACATCACCGGCCGTCGTGCCGATCGTCCAGCCCTCGAGGTCGACTGCCGACGCGGAGCGATTGTACAGCTCGATGAAGCCCACGGCTTCGCCCTCCGTCGGAGCGAGCTCGTTGATGACGACCGCTGCACGATCGTCGCGCGGCACGTTGTCCACAGACGTCGGCGTGCTGAGAAGACGCGGCAAGAAGCTCGCATCGGAGCTTCCGATGCCGGCGTTGTGGATCTGTACCGTTAGAGCGTTGCCCCCGATCTGGAACAGGCCGACGGGCACCGCGAACTCCTGGGACGTGCCCGCCTCGTGCGAGTCGTCCGCTTCGTCGTCGTGGGCGGGAACCTCTCCGGCGGCGCCGATGTTGCCGCGGGCGATCTCGACGCCGTTCAGCCACGCGACGAACGCGTCGTCGTAGTCGATCATCAGCAGAACCGTGCCGAGCGCCTCGAGCTCGTCCGCCGAGAGATCGAGCTCGTAGCGCGCGGCGAACGACACGTAGCCGTCCTGCATGTCGTCGAGCACGGTCGCGTCGTCGTCATCGTCGTATCCGATGCCGGTCGGTCCGGACAGCCACGCGCCGTCGTCATATCCGGGCTCGCGCCACCCGGCCGGGTAGGGCGAAGTCCCCTTGCGATAGTGCCACCTGGCCCCCTCCTCGATGAGCACGACCTCGTCCGTAGGAACGGCCGTGCGCGAGACGCCGGAGTTTCGTTCGCCCGGCGAACCGTCGACGCGCGCGCTAGCGTGCCAATGGCGGGCGACGTCGATCTGACCGAACGGGTCGCCGTACTCGAGCGATGGGCCGAGACCGTCCGGACTCGACGGCCAGATGCCGCCATCGCCGTAGTGTACGCGCGAGATGATATCGCCGGCCGTGCTCACCAACGCGACGATCTCGCCGCCATTGTCGAGACGGCCCGTCCAGTCGCCGACGACGTTGTCGAGACGATAGCGCGCCTCGGAGTGAACGGCGTTCGGACTGACGACGAGATATCCCTTCGGAGGAATCGTCGTACCGAACGGAAAGACGTACGACACACCCTCGCTCAGCGCCCATCCGCTCAGATCGACCTCGGTGCCGCCGCGGTTGTAGAGCTCGAGGAACTCGTCGTCGCCGACCTCGGAAGCCGGGTTGTAGTGGATCTCGTTGATGACGACGTCGAAATCGCTCGCAACGAGTGCCCCCCCCGCCGAGACGATGGCGAACGTCGAGAGGACACGGAGCGCGTGCTGAAGCATCGACCAGGGCTCCCGGCGTGCGTGGACCGTAGGTGTTGAACAGGTGGTTGGGGCGATTCACCCCTGAGACGCCATGGCGTCGAATATATCCCAAACGGTTCCGCTTCGCACTCTCTCACGTGGCAACGAAGAGTCTGGGCGAAACGGCCGCTTCTGCGCCGGATTGCCTTTTTCAACGGGCTGTTCGCGCGCTAGGTTCCGGATCGGAGGCTACGCGCCGATGCCGGCGACCCAGACGACGAGAGCGATGATGCCGACGACCCCGAGGCAGCTGAGCACAACGCCGACCACGTCGCCGGTCGTCGGTCGCTGCAGCTCGAAGCCGGTGTTCGGCAGCAGCTTCTTGTGATCGAAGCGCTGCGGGTCCTCGTAGGAGAGCTCGAGCTCGCGGCGATCCTCCTCGGGATCCGGCTCGGTCGGCGTCTTCATCTTCACGTAGTAACGATCGAGCGATTCCTTGCGGTTCCGCGGCGTGATCAAGCTCAGGAACACCATCACGAAGAACGGCACGACCACGCGAGTCGGAAGCCGCAGCGCGTCGATCGCAGGATCGGGCAGGGAGCGGAGCTTGACGCCGACGGCCTCCCACAGGATGAAGTCGAGGTTGAAGATCCCCTTGCCGTGCTGTCGACTGCCGTCGACGTACCGCTCGACGGTTACGCCATTCTCGCTGCTGACGGTCTCCTTCGGCGCCTCCGCGGCGAGGTCGCGATCTAGACCGCCGAACCAGAACACCGCGCGACCGCCTTTCTTCTTCGTCTCGGTGAATGTCGCGCCGAGAGCAAGCGGCTCGGGCGCGGCGCCGAGCTTCTCGAGAGCCTCGTCTCGCTCAGCGACGTCGGTCTCCGCCACCGCCGCCTCGCGGGCCTTCTTCCAGCTCGCGATCGCCACCTCGCGGTGCGCGACGTCCGACGGGCTCGCGGTGCGCTCGACCTTCGTCGTCACCATGTCGTTGGTCACCGCGAAGCGAGGATCACCGCGCAGATCGGGCACCGCGATCGGCAGCACGATCGGCAGCACGAAGAAGACCGTCGTCGAGAACAGAACGGTCCCCCAGGCGGCCCAGGTCGTCGCGCGCCGCCAGAACATGCCGATCCAGAATGGCGCTGCGAACAGCAGTGGGATCTCCCACGCGAACTTGAGCTGGTCGAGCACGTTGTACGAACTCAGCGCGAATGCCGCCGCTCCGACGATGATGACCACGCCGACGATGCGCCCGACGAAAACGCACTGCTTCTCGCTCGCTTCCCGATGCAGGTAGGCCGCGTACACGTTGCGCACCACGAGCGCCGAGCTGACGAGCATGTAGCAGTCCGCCGACGACATCAGCGCCGCGAGCAAACACGCGACCATCAGGCCGACGAGGCCGATCTTCAGTGGGCCGAGGATCTCGACGGCCGCCAGCCCCCAGACCTTGTCCGGATCGCTGCCGAGCTCCGGGCTCGCCGACAAGAGCGCGAGCATGATCAAGCCGGTCAGCGCCCAGCCGACGGTGCAGAAGCGCTTCAGGAAGTTCCCGAGAACGAGCCCGACCCGCGCGGAGTTCTCCGTCTTTGCCGAGCCGCCGCCGGTCGCGATGAAGTGCGGTTGGACGACGATGCCGACGAGGTTGAGGAGGAAAATGCACACCACGTAGTAGAGCGGAAACTCGTTGCCGGTGATCTCGAAGAAGCGCGGGGGCACCTGGTCGTGCATCACCTTGAAGCCATCGAGAATCCCGGTGTGCGCCGGATCGGGATAGCGCTCCACGAGCAGCTCGAGACCGAACGGGATCAGCAGGACCGACAGCAGGATGATGAACACGCCCTGGATGAGGTCGGTCCAGTACGCCGCACGCAGGCCGCCGAGCACGCCGTAGACGATGACGACGAACGCGATCACCGGCACGAGGATCCATCGCAGCGTGTCCAGCTCGACGGTGTCCGGCGCGATCAACGGCTCGCAGACCTTCGCGACCGCCGCGAACGCGACGGACAGATAGATCATGTAGTAGACGATCCCGAACACCGAGTAGGCCGCGCCAAGCCCCCGATTCTCGAAGCGCTCGACGAACCAGTCGCCCAGCGTCAGGTGGCGCATGCGGCGATACCAGACCGCCGCGATCCAGTAGAACGGCGTGACGAGCAGCCAGCACAAGACGGTCCAGATGCCGGCGAAGCCGCTCGTGTAGGTCGCGCGCCCGACCACGACCGGATCGTTCGCGCCGGTCCCCGCCCCGAACGCCGCGAACGTCTGGAAGATCTTGCCGAAGGCGCGACCGCCGAGGAAGTAGTCCTCCTGCTTCTTGACCTTCAGCATGCACAGGAAGCCGATCCCCGCCATGACGAGGAAGTAGGCGACGAGGACGACGTAGTCGATCGCGGTCATGCGCTCTCACCCTGTCGTGCGTTGCGATTCGCAGAGCGTACCGTTGTCGCAGCGACAGGGGGCAGCTGTCAACAGGGCGTGAGACTTCGACTCCGATCCCGACTCCGACACCGACTCCGCCCCCGACTCCGCCACCGCCACCGACACCGCCCCCGCCCCCCAATCCCTTCAGCGAC
>CAYMRB010000184.1:0-18132 GCA_964392615.1 uncultured Planctomycetia bacterium
GAGGCTGTACCACGTCGTGTCCGTGGACTGGCCCTTGCCGACAGCGTCCTTGCCGAGAATCACGACTTCGGCCGCGGCGGGCGCGTCCGTCGCGGCGTCCATCGCGGCATAGGGGATGCCGTGTCGCTTCAGGTACGCGACGACGGAGCCGTGCGGATCGTAGACCGCGAGCTGCTCGGCGGCGAGCTTCGGTCTGGCAGTACGCACCGGCGGGAGGACGCTCATCGGCTTCTCGTCGCGGAAGACCTCGCTGCCACCACGGCGCGCCGTGAGCACGAATGCGCCTTCTGCACGCTGGGTGACCGGTGGCACCGTGAACGCGACGTTGACCACTTCGCCTTCGCCCGGCGCCACATCGAGAATCATCGTCTTGCCGGCGATCTTCTTGCCGTCCACGACGACTGACCAGAGGACCTCGATCGGATCGGCGTGCCGCGTGCTGTTCATCACCTTCAGCGTGCGTTCGACACGAGCACCGGCGCCGAAGGTCCAGTTCCACTGCCGGCAGAGCACGGCGACGGGTGACCACGCGTTGTAGTACTGCCGCTGGCTGTCAGTCATCCAGAACTGCCACGCGCTGACCTCGCACCAGCGGTAGCCTTCGGAGAGCATCTTCCCCCACAGCCCGCGCGCCTCCATCGTCTCGCCCACGCCGATGAAGCAGCGGTCGCCGCCGATGGTCGCGAAGCGATCGGTAGTGTAGCCGTTGGCGAAGTAGACCTCGCCCTTCATGATCGGCCGATCCGGCACCATGCGCCATGCGCCGCGCTGAGGACGCTCGGCGTCGTAGAAGTGCTCGCGCGTGTAGGCGGCGTCGGGAAAGTCGCGGAAGTCGACGTTCAAGAACTCGGTGTAGTGGGCGCCGTTCACCGGAAGCGACTCGTCGTGCAGGCAGTTGCCGCCGTCGACCATCACCGGCCGAGTCGGGTCGACGGCCATGACGCGCTCCCCGGCTACGCGCATCGCCGGCTCCACCGCCTGCCACTGCCCGAGGTTCCATGAGTTGATGTAGGTGATCTCGTTCTCCAGCGACCAGATGTAGACGCATGGGTGGTTGCGCTCCTCCTGCACCCACGCCGCGAGTTGCTCGTACCAATTATCGAAAAGCGCCTTCTTCGCTCGTCTCGGCCGGCGACCTCGCTCGTCGGGTCGTGCATCGGGATCGGGCTCGCTCAAGCCGCCGCCGTAATTGGCGCGCTGGCCGTCGAACGTGCCGGACGAGCGGACGAGCATGCCCGTCTCGTCAAAGTAGTCGAGCACCTCTCGCCGCGTCATGCCGCCCCAGCCGCCGCTGCGCCAGTAGCGCATGTGGTTCATGTGGCTCGTCTCGCAGAGCTCCATGAAGCTCTGCGGCGAGCGGGTGTAGTTCGTGTCGGCCCACATGGACCACTTCACGCCGTTGAGCCGGAACATGTGAGTGCTCCAGTCCCACTCGCGGAAGCCGAAGCGTGTGCGCTTCGTGTCGACGGTCGTGCCGTCGACCGAGAGCTCGGTGACCACCTGATAGAGGAACGGATCGTCGGGCCACCACAGGTGCGGATCGCTCCAGTCGGCCGCGAGGTCGAACGTCTTCGTCTCGCCGGCATCGAGCCGCACCGCCCGCTCGGGAAGCGTCAGCTCGGCAACGCCACCACGGCCCTCGTTCCACGGCACGACGCGGTGAGTCAGCACGGCGCGGACCGACTTCGCGCCGGTGTTGTGGATGGTGGTCTCGAGATCGAGGCGCTTCTGCTTCACCGACGGCTTCGCGAACACGTCCGTGGTGTAAACGGGTCCACACACGACCAACGTCGCCGGTTCGAGAATGCCCGTCCGCGGGTCGGAGGCGCACGGCATGTCGTACCGACCGCAGACGCCTTGGTTGTCGACGAGGTACTCGCGCGGAACGTTCCAGTACTGCCGGTTGCCGAGCTCCTGCGCCCGAGCGTCGCCCGCCGGATTCAGCGCGTAGTAGGCATCCTTGAAGCAGAGGACGAGGTCGTTGACCCGCCCGGGCTCGATCTTTCCTGTCAGGTCGAGCTGCCACGCCGTGTGAAACGTCTTGGTCCATCCGCAGAACTGCCCGTTGACGAACGCGCTGACGATCAGGTTCGAGCGCTGCACGTCGAGGAAGAAACCGCGACCGGCCAGCGCCGCCGTCACAGCGAGCTTGGCTCGTACGAGGTAGCGATGCGCAAAGCCCATTTCGGGTCGTCGCGCATCGCGATCGCCGGGAACCTCGTACGCGTACCACCGCAGCTGGTCCAGGTCGGGCAGCTCCGTCACGGGGCCGAGACGCATCGCCTCGTCGACCGGCTGCTCTTCCCAGGCCGCCGTGGTCCACGGCCCGTCGAGCCGCACCTCGGCGCGTTCGGACGGGCCGTTTACGGCGTGGATCAAGAACAGGTGCCGCTCGGCGTCGCGATCCGCAGCGTCGCGGTGATCCTCCCCCGGCTTCCACTTGCCGTCCGGACGGAGCTCGTCCGTTCCGATGTACACGCAATCGAGCATGCCCAGGACGCGCGCCGTCTTCTTGTGGCCCCTCCCATCGTCCGTCTCGTACCGGTGCCAGCGGACATCGAGTCGATGCATGCCGCCAGCCAACTCTCTCTCCCCGAGCTTGATCCACGCCAGCTCGTTCCACCGCTGCAGCGGTTGGATATTCGTCGTCGCAGCGGTGCTCTCGACCGTCTGCCACGGCCCGCCATCGAGTCGCCACTGGAAGTCCGACCGCACCCACTCGTACCCGATTCGAGCCCACAGCTTATGCCCGCCCGCCTGATCGACCGAAAAATCGTATCCGAAGACCATGCCCTCGGCGGGCATGAGCTCCTCGACCTCCCGCGCGGTCAAGCTCACGTGCAGGAACTTGCCACCCGAGACGATCGACTCCAGGCCCCAGGCGGTGGCGGCGAACTTGTCGACCTCGGGACGGCTGGCGGGCTGCTCGCCTTCGAGCCAGACGTACGGTGCGGCGAGAGCAGGCGAGGCGCACGAAGCGACAACGAGCAGTACGCGGGCAAGGGGAAGCATAGCGCGGTTCCTCGATGACGATGGAGCCCCCGATCACGTGGGGCGTGATCGGGAGGCTGTGTCTCAGCGTGAGCCGATGATGCCTGAAGAGGCAACGTCGACCAAGACCGTCGGTTGTCCGCGCTCGCTCAGTGCCGGAAGTGCCGCTGTCCCGTGAACACCATCGTCATGCCGCGCTCGTCGGCAGCAGCGACGACCTCGGCGTCCCGCACGCTGCCTCCGGGCTGGATCGCTGCCGTCACGCCGGCGTCGGCGGCGACCAGCAGACCGTCGGGGAACGGGAAGAACGCGTCCGACGCGACGGCTGCTCCGTTGAGATCGAGCCCCGCGTCGCCGGCTTTCGTAACGCCGATGCGCGCCGAGTCGACGCGCGACATCTGACCCGCGCCGACGCCGAGCAAGCGATCGGGACCGCTGTAGACGATCGCGTTCGATTTCACGAATCGCACGACCTCCCAGGCGAACAGGAGCGCGCTCATCTCGTCGTCCGTCGGCTCTCGCTTCGTCATGACGCGCAGCTTCGTCTCGTCGAGCACGACGTCGTCGGGCCGCATCGCGACCGCACCTCCCGGCACGCTGCGTACGACGAGGTCGCCCGCCGCACGGCGCCAACCGTCGACGCCATCGATGAGGCGCAACAGTATGCGGTTCTTCTTCTGCTGCAGCACCTCGAGCGCTTCGGGCGTGAATTCGGGAGCGATCAGCACCTCGATGAAGTGCTTTGCCATCGCCTCGGCGGCGGCGGCGTCGATCGGCCGGCTCGACGCGATGATGCCGCCCGACGCGGACTGCGGATCGCAGGCCAGCGCGCTGCACCACGCCGCTGCAACGTCACCGCCCGCGTCGACCGCGGCACCGCACGGATTCGAGTGCTTGATGATCGACACCGCCGCGCCGCGTCGGTCCAGGCTCGCAGCGACGTCCATCGCGCCCGAGATGTCGAGGATATTGTTGTATGAGATCTCCTTGCCGTGCAGCTTCTCGAAGTGGTCGAGGAAGCTGCCGTAGAGCGCCGCCGGCTGATGCGGGTTCTCGCCATAGCGCAGCGTCTTCGCACGATCGCGGCGGACCTCGAGCGTCTCGGGCAGGGCCTCGGCCGCCGCGCGGCCGGCGCCACTGTCTCCCTCACCGCCAGCGCGCGCGAAGTACGCGGTGATCGCGCGATCGTACTCGGACGTGCGTCGATACACCGCGGCCGCGAAACGTCGGCGCAACTCAAGCGTCGTGGCGCCGCCGTTCTCGCGCATCGCGAGGAGCAAATCGCCATATTGCGCTGGATCCGACACGACCGTCACCGCCGCGTGGTTCTTCGCCGCGCTCCGCAGGAGCGTCGGTCCACCGATGTCGATTTGCTCGATCGCCTCGTCCCACGTCACGTCCGGCCGCGCAACGGTCGCCTCGAACGGATAGAGGTTCACGACGACGAGGTCGATCGGCACCAGCCCGTGCTCGTCCATGACCGCGCAATGTTCGGGTACGTCCCGGCGATACAGGATGCCGGCATGCACTCGCGGGTGGAGCGTCTTGACGCGGCCGTCGAGCATCTCCGGGAACCCGGTGAACTCGCCAACGTCGATGATCTCGACTCCCGCCTCGCGCAAGGTGCGGGCCGTGCCGCCCGTCGACAGTATCTCGATCTCGAACGCCGCGAGCGCGCGTGCGAGATCGACGAGGCCCGTCTTGTCGGAGACGCTCAGGAGAGCCCGGCGGATCGGTGCGGTCGCCATGTCTTCCTCATTTTCCTCGCCCCTGAAAACGGCCAACGTGCCGTCTTTCGCGGATGCTCGTGCCTCTCGCCAGGCGAAGGCGCCGACGATAGGCACAATGATCTGTGAAAGGCGGCACAAAGGTACCGCGACAGCACGGGTTTGGGAAGTGGGCCGCCCGACGCGGCCGCATCGTCAGAAAAACCTTTCCGCGCCGGTGAACGGACGGATAAAATGGATGTTTCCCTCGACCTTAGACCAATCACCCCAATAACTTGTGACTTCGTGGCAGCTCGCGGCCGCAGCGGCGCGGCCCAGGAGGTAGGACCATCGTGAGTGCCGACGGGCAATCCTCCCGTACTCCGGCGAAACGCGACAAGGAGAAGGACCGGGACCTGATCGGGCAGGTCGTCGCGGGCAAGTACCGCGTCCTCGACCTCCTCGGCCAGGGGGGGTTCGGCAGTGTCTTCCTCGTCGAGATGACGTCCGGCATGGTCGGCGACCGGCTGGCCATGAAGGTCCTGCCGCGCGAGCTCAGCGAGAACGCACTCTTGCGCGACCAGTTTCTCAACGAGATCCGGGTCGCGATGAAGATGGTCGACAAGTACATCGTGCAGATCCGCGACGTCGGCGTCATCGACGAGGCCGACCAGAGCGAAGCGCGCGGTCTGATGTACTACACGATGGACTACGTGCCCGGCGTGACGCTGGCCGCAGTCCTGCGCGAGCGCGGCACGCTCTCCGTGCCGCGCGCCATGGCGTACGTGTTGCGAGTGCTGCGGGCTCTGCGCACCGCACACGCGGCCGGAATCATCCACCGCGACCTCAAGCCCGCCAACGTCATGGTCGTCGAACAGGACGGGAAGGAAACGACCCGCGTCCTCGACTTCGGCATCGCGACGGCGATCGGCGGCGAGGGAGGCGACGATGCCGGCACCGGCACCGGCACCGGCGGGAAGAAGACCGGCTTCGCGGGCAGTCCGTACTACATGCCACCCGAGCAGTTCCTCGGCACGGAGCTCGGCTTCTACACCGATCTCTACTCGGTCGGCGTGATCATCTACGAGTGTCTGACGGGGCGGCGACCGTACACGGGTCACTCGCCGCAGGAAGTCTACGACAACCTGAAGAAGGGCCCGCCGATCGACATCGTCGACCTCGCTCCCGAGGTCGACGAGTATCCCGGTCTCGCCGACGCGATCCGCAAGGCGCTGGAGCGCAACCCCGAGAAGCGCTTCCAGACCGCCAAGGAGATGATGGAGACCCTGAACGGGATCCTGAAGGGAGAAGGCGACACGCCGCCGCCGGGACGACGCTCGCCGGCGCGATCGATACCGCGTCGATCGCTCGCCGCAGGACGCGGCAGACCGGTGGCCACGCGACGACCGACGGTCGCCCCGCCGCGCAAGGCGTCTCCCGTGCCCGCGTTCATGGTCAGCCTGTTGATCGTCGCGATCGCCGTCGTCGGCGTCGTGTTCAAGGACCGCATCCTCGAGTCCCTCGGCATGGCCGAGCCCGCGGGTGCTCCGGGCAAGCCCGGCGGCTCGCCGGGCGACCCCAACGGCGGCGCGACGAACGGCGGCGGTCCCGCCACCGCGACGTCTGGCAGCAACGGGACGAAGTCGTCGACTGGCGATCCGAAGGACGCCGGCAAGACGGGCGGTCCGAAGGGCTCAGGACGCGCCGAGGACGAGGTTCTCGCCGCGAAGAAAGCCGCCGCGCGCAGGCTCGACGATATGCTCCGCGCCGGCTTCGCCGCGATCGAGAAGGAGGACTGGAAGACCGCCGAGGAGAACGCCGCAGCCGTCCTGGCCGTCCGCAAGAACGACGCGCGCGCGCTCTTGCTGCGCGGAACCGTGCAACTGCGCCTCCGCCAACCGCTCGACGCGATCCGCACTCTCGAGCCGGTCCTCAAGCTCGCGGAGCTCCGTCGCGAGGACTCGATCCATGCGCGACTGCTGCTCGCCGACGCGAACGCGGCGCTTGCCAAGCCGCGGTGGGACAATGTGGAGAGCCAACTCGCCTCGATCCTGCGCGACGATCCGACCCACGCCGCTACAGCGCGGCGCATGGCGGAGTTCCTCCGCGATCGCGGTCGGAAGGCCGACCTCCTGGCGCACCTGAAGGCGTGCCACGAACGCGAGGTGAAGGACCAGGTCGTCGCCGCGCTCTATCAGAAGCTCGTGGTCGAGGCCGCAGCGCGCACCGAGGCGGAGTTCCAGACGCTCTCCGCGGCAGCCCGCGAGGCGTACGACAAGCGCGACTGGACCGTTGCGGCGATGCAGGCGACGAAGGCCCTCGAAAGGCGCAAAGCGCTCGATATCGCGCTTATCGCGCACGAGTCGCGCTGTCGCATCGAGGATTCCGGCGGCGCGCGGTCGTCGCTCGCGATCGTCGAGGAGCTCGTCGCCGCAGACGCCGAGCTCACGAAGAGCGAGGAGTGGCAGCTGCGCCTGCCCTATCTCCAGGGGCTCACTTCGTACATTCACTATGAGGAGACGGGCAAGAAGGCCTCCTACAACGCGGCGATCGTCAAGCTCGACAAGGTGAAGGCGCTGTCGTCGAAGAAAAAGTCCCCGGACATCTGGGCGTGGTCGCGAACGTATCTCGGCCTCGCGTTGGCGAAGGCGACAAGGGACATCGGGCGCGTCGACGATGAGTTCGGTCCGACCAAGGACATCCGCGATGCCGAGCTCATCTACGTGCAAGCGCGCGCGTTCCAGAAGCTCGCCCGCAAGAAGCGTGCGAAACAAGAGCGGCTGCGATGTTACAGCCTCGCCAAATCTCGGCTCTTGAACCTCCTCAAGGTGAGCCGGCTGCCGGAGGACCTCGAGCAAGAGGCCTACCTTCGCCTGGGCGAGTGCTATCTGCAGGTCGGCCTGATCGACGAGAGCGACAACTACCTCCGCAGGGCGGTCAACCGATTCGGCGAGGCGAAGAAGAAGGGCCTGCAGAGCACGGCGCTCTACGAGAACCTCGGCGCGACCTACGTCGCGCTCGACGAATACATCAAGGCCGCGCAGAGCTACCGCGAGGCGTACTACCTCAAGCCGACCGTCGATGGGTGCCTGCGCGCCGCCGAGTTCTTCCTCAAGGCGAGCTCCGGCAAGGCCCCCGCGCGCCAGCTGCTCGAAGAGGGGCTGACGCGCTTCGAGGACGATCCGAAGCTCCTGAAGATGCTCGCGCAATTGAGGAACCGCTAGTCGGAAGCGGCTCTGCTCGAAGAAGGAACGTGAGAGACGAAGAGTACAAGGGGAGAGACGATACGTGCAGTACGTATGGATCGCCTGCTGCGTGTTGGTCGCGACGCAGGCACAGGGGCAGATCGGGCCACGGAACGCGGCGGTTCAGGAGCGCGGCATCGCTGCAGATCGAGTGGCGTCCCGGGAACGACCGGTGACTAGCGCTAGCGCAGGGCATTCTCCGCGCGCGGCCACGACGAAGCCTCCCGCGTTGCCGAAGAACGCGGTCATCGGCATCGTCGCGCCCGCGAGCCCGCTCGATGAGGCGGCGGTCGAGCGCGCCGTGCAGAAGTTCCGTGCGCGCGGCCACCGCGTGAAGCTCTCGCTCGGTTACCGCCAGGCCCGAGGCTACCTCGCGTCCGACGACGAGGTGCGCGCCGCGGAGCTCAACGGGTTCTTCGCCGACCCGCAAGTCGACGCGATCGTCTGCCTGCGCGGTGGCTATGGCAGCCCGCGAATTCTCGATCGCATCGACTATGACCTCATCCGGAAGAACCCGAAAATCTTCGTCGGCTACAGCGACATCACGGCGCTCCTCAACGCGATCCACCAGCGATCGGGACTGGTGACGTTCCACGGCCCTATGGCGGTCGATTTCGGCAGGGGTGGTGTCACGAAGTATGCCGAGAACTACTTCTGGCCGGCGTTCGCACCGCGCACCGCACTCTTCGATGATTGGGGCCGTGGCGGCCCGGCCGGTCGGTCGCGACTCGTCACGCTGGTGGCGGGGCAAGCCGACGGTGTGCTGGTCGGCGGCAACCTGAGCGTGCTCGTCGCGACGATCGGCACGCCGTACGAGGTGCGCGCGGAGGGCGCGATCCTCTTCCTCGAGGACGTCGGCGAGAAGCCGTTCCGCATCGACCGCATGCTCAATCAACTGCGCCTGAGCGGCAAGCTCGCCCGTTTCGAGGGGGTCATCCTCGGCAGCTTCAGCGGCTGTCGCGGCAACGCGGGCGTGACGGTGGACGACGTCCTCGACGAGTACTTCGGCCGCTTGCGCGCACCGGTCTTGAAGGGATTCCCGACGGGACACATCTCGGATCAGGTCACACTGCCCGTCGGTTTGCGCGTACGGCTCGACGCGTCGGCGAAGCGAGTCGCGCTGCTCGAGTCGGCTGTGTCGGCGAAGTGAAGCCTCCGCGACGGAGGTCGACCGGCAAGCCGGCTGATGCACAATGATCTGTGAAAGGCCGCACTTATCCTCACGTCTGCCAGCGCTCCTGCCCCCCATCTTGGCGCTTGTCGTCTGGTCGAGCACGCTGCCCGGCGACTTCGTCTTCGACGACATCCCGTTGGTCGAAAATGACACGCGGCTGCAGCAGTTCGACCTCCAGCGCATCTTCGCGGACACGTACTGGGGCGACGCTCGCGTCGATGAGAACTACCGCCCGACCGTCCTGCTCTCCTACGCTCTGCAGTACCGCCTGAGCAACGCAGCGTGGACGTTTCACGCGGTCAACGTGATCCTCAACGCGCTCGCGGCGTGGGTCGCGTTCCTCGTGCTCGAGAGGGTGCTCGGCGACCGCTGGCTCGCGTCGCTCGGAGCCTGCCTGTGGACGGTGCTCGCGATTCACAGCGAGGCGGTCGCGAACATCGTCGGGCGAGCCGAGATTCTCGCCGCGCTGGCAGTCCTCGCGGTCTGGCGCTTTGCGCTCGATGACGCGAACGAACGGCGCTGGTGGTCGATCGTCCTCGCCGCGGCCGTCACGTTCGCGGGCCTCGGCTCGAAGGAGAGCACCGTCATCGTCGTGCCGCTCCTGCCGATCGCTGCCTGGGCGTTGCGTCGTCCGATTCCGTGGCGCACGACGCTCGCCACGCTGGTCGCGTTCGGAGCGTATTGGTCGCTCCGGCTGGCGGTCACCGCCGAGAACCACGCGCTCGTCGCGGCCGGCAAAGCGTCGCTCGCATCGCGCGTCGACAACCCGCTCATCGAGGTCGATCGCTTGACGGCCGCCGTCAACGGACTCGCGAGCCTGGCGCTCTACGCGTGGAAGACGATCTTCCCGTGGACGCTGTCCGCGGACTACTCCTACGCGCAGCTACCCGCACGGCCACTGTCCGATGCGGCGCTGTGGGCCGCGGCTCTCGGAGTCGTGGTGGTCGTCGGCATCGCCGGCGCATTCGTCTGCTTGCCGCGAAAGCGACCGCTGTGGGCGTTCGCCGTGCTGCTCTTCCCGCTCGCATTCGCGGTGACGTGCAACGCGGTCCTGACGATCGGCACGGTCTTCGCCGAGCGCCTGGCGTTCCTGCCGTCCCTCGCGCTGCCGCTCCTCCTCGCGGCCGTCGCGGTGCGCATGCGACGCCGCGCACCGATCGCCGTCGTCTTCGTGCTGCTGATCGGCATGCACTCGGCGCGCAGCGTCGTCCGCAGCCTCGAGTGGCAGGACGAACGAACGCTGTTAGCCGCGACGGCGCGAACCTCCCCCAATAGCACTCGCGCGCAGACGATGGGGGTACGGGCCGAGCTCCTCGCTGCGAAACGATCCGACGACCCGGCGGTGAAGGCGCGCCATATCGACGCGGCACAGCGCCTCGCCGAACGCGCCATCGAGATCGACCCCGAGAATGGCCGCGCAGTCGGCCGCCTCGCGGAAGCCTTCCAGGCGCGAGGTCAGATGCTGCTCGAACGCGGCGCTGTCGGCGCAGCTCGCGAGGCTCTCGCGACCGCCGTCGTGGAGTGGCAGCGAGGCTGGGATCTTCTCGCCGCGAAGGACCAGTCTGAACCGCTCTTCCTGCTGAGCCGGGCGCGCGACCTTCTGCGCCTCGGCCGCTTCGCCGACGCGCGTGTCGCGATGGACGAGTACGTACGCTTCTGCCTCGACGCGGACGTGCCGCTGCAGACCAACGAGCTCCACAACGCGGGGCTTGCCGGTCTCAGGGAGGCGCAGTCGCTCCTCGCAGCGGGCGAGTTCGCGCGCGCCACGTCGGCGCTCGACACCGCGCTCGCAGACCTCGACCGCGCGATGGAGATCGGGGCCTCCGAAGCTCAAGTCAGAAACCTGCGCGGCGTCTGCTTCGCGATGCGCGGCGACCTCGCGAAATCGCGCGGCGAGCCGGAGAGCAGGACCGAGTGGATCGCCAAGGCACTCGCCGAACTCGACCGCGCCGTCGCAGCCGACAGCGAGCTCGCGAACGTCTACACGAATCGCGGCTTCTGCCGCTTCCTGCACGGCGACCTCGAGGGCGCCGCGGCGGACTATCTGCGCGGCCTCGATATCTGTACACGCGAAAAGCGTCTCTTCCACGCCGACACCGACTCGGCATGGGGCTTTCACCGCAGGCTGCAGGACGTGTACAGGCGACTCGGGCGCGAGACGGATGCTGCGAAACACGCCGCCCTGGCCGACGGAATCCTGCGGCAGACCCAGCGCGCGTCGAGGTAGCTTCCCTACTCCGACTCGGCCCCGACGTCTCCGAACTTCGCGAGCGCGGCGGTCGCGGCGCGCGCCACCGGCAGGTCGTCGGTTGCCGCGACCTCCTCCAGAGCACGGCGAACGGTCGCCGCGCGGTGAGGATCCCGCCGCGACACGACCGTCAACTGCCCGACGGCATACACGCGTATCGCCTCGTCGGGATCCTCACTCGCGACTCGGGCGATCGTCGTGATCGCCTCCTCGCTGCGCATCATCGCCAGCGCGTAGACGAAGTACGCTCGCGCTTGGACTTCGGCCTCGCCTATCGCGGCGTGGATCGTGCCGAGGGCGTTCTCGCCGATCCACCCGAGCGTCCGCGCGGCGGTGCGCCGCACCTCGCTCGCCTCGTCGGTGCTCGCGACGATCGCGACAAGCCTGCGGATCGGCGGCTCCCCGTGTCGCACGCCGATCTCTCGCAGCAGCACGGCCGCTTGCAGCGAAAGGTCGAGCGACTGCGTGTCGCCTCCTCGTGCGTCGCACTCGTGGTACTCCACCGCCAGTGCGAGCAACTCGCCGATGCCGCGCGGCGGGCAGGTCGTCCGAAGCTGGCCCAACGCGCGCGCCTGCTCGCTCCGATCCCCCTCCGCCAACATGATGACGAACCACCGCTCTGCGGCGCCGCGCCGACCGGGCGACTCGCTGCGGATCAGATTCCCCGCAAGGGCAAACGCCGCGTCGTTGTCCGTCGTCGACACCAGCTCGTGGAGGCACCAGGCCTCGACGATGCGATGCCGGAGCAGATAGCCCGCGACGATAAGCAGCACGAAGACGAACACACCTGCCCACGCGACGACTCGCTGTCCCCTCGGCCGTGCCATGAAGGCCAGTATGCGCGAAGGGCAGGACGCCGGCAAGCCGCCGGCGCGAAAGACGCCGCGATCACTTCTGCATGCGGTGAAGCAGCGCTGCGAGGTTCTTCTTGACCTCGAACGAGCCGGGGAGGTTCTTCTGCGGCAGCCCGGCGATCTCGCCGTGCAGAATCATCCCGACGAGCGTGTCGACGTCGAATGCGGTCTGGCGGATGTCCACCCACGACGCGTTGGCGCCCGCGAGCTTCGCGCCGCGCAAGTCGACTCCGTCGAGCTTCGCCCCCCGCAGCTCCGCCCCCTCGAGGTCGGCTCGACTGAGGTCGGAACGACTCAGATCGCAGCCGGTGAAGTCGACATCCGTCAGCGTCGCACCGCTGAGATCCGCACCGGCGAGATCGGCGTCGAGGAACCTCGCGCCGGCCAGGTCGGCTCCGGCCAAGACCACGCTTCGCCAGTTGACGCCGTCGAACGCGCCACCGCGCAGCTCGACGCCGGTGAGATCGAGCCCCTCGACGACGATGCCCTTCTGCTGCAGGAACTCGCCGGACAGGTGCGCGCGGGACAGCCGGGCACCCGAGATGTCCGTGTTCTCCAGTCGCGCGTCGCGCAGGTCAGCGCCTTCGAGATCGCACGAGCAGAGCTTGGCGCCGACGAGCGATGCGCCTCGAAAATCGACGCTCCGCAGCGACGAGCCGCTGAGATCCACGCCGTCGAGCACGGCGCCGCCGAAGTTGCAGCCGTCGAACGATGCTTCCTTGAGGGAGCAGAAGCGGTTGAAGCTGGCCCGGCTGAAATCCGCTCCGTGAATCTGCGCGCGGCCGAATTCGCAGTTCTCGAAGTACGCGCCGACGAAGTCTGCCTCGACGAGCCGCGCCTCGCGACACGTCGAGTTCAGGATACGCGCCTCGCGGAACACCATCCGCTGGCAAGTGCTGCGGTCGAGCGTCAGTCGCGACACGCGACAACCGGTGAAGTCGCAGTCCTCGACGCGGGCGTTCAGGAACGAGATCAGCCGCAGGCTCGCGTCGCAGAACTTCAGCCCTGAACTCTCGAGCCCGGCGAAAAGGACCGAGTCCAAATCGCTCTCGGTGAAGTCCGCGCCGCGGATGTCGCTCGTCTTGCTGAAGTCGAGATCGCCGAGAACGGCCTCGTTCCAGCGCGTTCCGACGAGGATCGCTCCCGACAGGCTGGCCTTCTCGAGCTCGGTGCCGGAAAAGTCGACCTGCGAAAAGTCACAGCCGTCGAGCTGCGTGTTCGCCAATCGCGCGTTGACGAGCTTCGCCCCGGCGAATCGGCCCTCGCGAAGGTCCGAGTAGCGCAGATCGGCGCCGTCGAAGTCGCAGCCCGTGAAGACCCCTTCCCGCAGCTCCGCGCCCATGAAGCGCGCGTCGCCGAGGTCGCAGTTCACGAGCTGCGGCGCGAGGAGCGTCGCCTTCTCCAGAAAGAACTCGCGGAGATCCTCGTCCCGGATCTCCTCCCCCTGCTGAAGTCGCGCCAGCGCCTCTTGTGTCGTCGTGGCCATGAACCGCTCGGTTTTCCTCTGTTAGCAGCGCTGCTCGAACGACGGTTTCGCGTCACACCTTGATCACGTCCCGCGTACTACCGAACATCTCGATGACCGCGCCCGTGACCGACTTCGAGAGGTGCGAAGAAAGATACACCGCCATGGACGCAACGTCAGCCTGCGTGACCTTTTGGGACGGCGCACCACCCCACCGGCCGGCCGAGTTGGGCTCGATGGCGCCAGGAGCGATCGCGTTGACGCGGATATCGTGCTCGCGCAACGCTTCCGCCGCCGCCTTCGTCAGCCCGACGAGGCCGAACTTCGACGCGCAGTGCGGCACGACGTTTCCGTCGCCTACGAGACCGTGAATCGACGCGATATTGGTAATCGCGCCGCCCGTTCCCTGCTCGGCCATGACCTTCGCCGCAGCCTGCGTCACGAAGAACGGTGCCGTCAGATTCGTCGCGATGGTCCTCTCCCAATCGGCCGCCTCGAGGGCGAACAGCTTCTTCCAGACGAAGACGCCGGCGCTGTTCACGACGATGTCGAGCCGTCCGAAGCTCGACAGGGCGACGTCGACAACCTCGGTCGCGACCTTCGCCCCCTGCGTCAAGTCGCACACAAACGCGGCCGCGGTGCCACCCGCTTCCTCGACCTGAACGGCCGATTCAGTCACCTGCTCCTCACGTCGAGCGACGAGCAGGACTTTCGCGCCGTCGGCTCCGAACGCTTTCGCGATGACGGCGCCGAGACCCTGGCTCGCGCCGGTGACGATCGCGACCTTGTCATCGAGAATCCTGGGCATCGCGGTGGATTAGATCGGACCGCGCCCGGTTGGTCAACTCGAGTTTCGCGATCCGAGCCGACTACCGCGCCGCTGCGTCGTGCAATCCCTGAAACACCCGCCTCGCGCGTCGGTGTGGCGCGAGAACGGACTCCTTCTCCGCGCCGACTCGGGCCAGGTGGCCCTTCTCGTCGGCCTCGAGCACAGCGATGCGCGCGTCGATCCAGCGCAGGAAGAACTCGACATCCGCCTTGTGGATCGTCGTCCTCTCGTCCCCCACCTCGACCCAGAACGGCGCCGAGCTGGCGAACCGGAACGTGTGCGGCAAGGCCGCGATCGCTCGCACCAGGAACCACCCGCTCTTGCGGAAGACGAGATCGCGGGGCCCGAGCCAATCGCCTTCCTGCCGCGCCTCGAGCCTCTCGACGACGACGCCGTCGCGGATGACCTCGACCGCCTCGAGAGGATCGTTCGAGCCGACGCGGACGTCGAGATCGATCGTCGCGACATCGCGACCGCGGAATACCGCGCCCGGCCCGCGGCCGTTCGCCTCGACGAGCAGGATCGGCCCGTTCGTCACGAACGAGCGTCCGGCGAGCACGGCGCGCCGCCACGCATCCCACGAGAACTCCTCGTTCTTCCCGAGCTTCGCGTAGACGCGGTTGTAGCCGACCGGATTCGGCAGCACGCCCGACGCCGAGCCGGCTGACGGCGGGATGCGGAAGCCGCAGTTCAGGAAGCGGTAGTAGAGCTCCTGCGAGTAGAAGCCGTTGCCACGCGGCGGAGGCAGGCGCTTCGCGTCACGCGGGTAGCCCCAGGCCTCGCTCGCGTACATCGTCGAGCGACACATATGGTTGTTCGCGAGGCCGATCGAGTCGACCTCGCCGGTGGCAACCCACGCCGGAGCGTCCCACCAGAAGGGCTTCTCGATGTCGACCCAGCAGTCACCGGGCCGCGCGACCATCGCTTCGAGATGCGCCACGGGCGACGGGAACTCCGGTCCGTCCCGGCTGAAATCGAGCGGCTCGTTCACCCCGAGGAAGAACAGCGCGCCCCCGCGACGCTCATCCTCGATCGCGAGCTGGTGGTACACCGTCGTCGCGTCGACTCGAACGACCAGCTGATCGCGAGACGGCAGCGGCCTGTGCCTCCACAGGTTGTTGCGGTTCCACACCGTCAGCACGGGCGCTGCATGGAGGTCCTCCGCCCGCAGGAGCAGCGCGATGTCTTCCAGCGCGCGGTGAACGTGCGTTTCGCCGGAGTACCAACCGCGCGCGGCGAGATCGATCCAGCGCTCGATGACGACCCTACGTTCGACGACCTTGCCCGCGACGACCTCGACCGCCCCCGATACGCGTCGGTACTCCGGACCGCGCTCGACGGTGTACCGACACGTGCCGAGCGGCGCACGCACGCGCGCTTCGCCGTCGCAGACGAAGTGGTCCTTGAAGAACGGCTGATCGTCAGCGCGGAGAGGCCGACCGTCCGGCCCCTGAAGGTGGATTCGGGCCGGCATCGGCTCCTGCTCCCCCACGCTATTCTTCTCGACCACGCGCAGCACGAGATTCGCCTCGGGTGGCGCGGCGTACGTCGCTGCGAGAGCGACAAGCCAGACGAGCGCTGTGCAAGCCGCGCGCGTCGGCATTGCGGCCATTGCGCGAGAGAGTGGCGTCAAACGCACGGTATCGAGCCTCCTCTGCGACAACCGGGATCCGCGGACTTCCAGGCCATTGAAGCGTCGCGAGGGTGCGTGCGCAAGGGAGCGGCTTCGCCGAGCTCTTCGAGGAAGGCTCCGTCTTCACACAATCTTCGCCTATGCTGAACACTGCGATTACATTCTGCTGCCATACAAGGGTGCCCCACCGAAGTGCCGTGGCGGGGAGAGGCCGAGAACAAGTCGTAGGGCCGATCAGGCTGCCCTTTGTCCATACGCGCGACTCCGTCGCGTCCCGAGAGCCAGGGGACGAGAGATGCCGAAAAAGTTCGATGACGAGCTGCACGCACTCAAGGAGACGATCGTCGACATGGGCGAGCGCGCCCAGGAGATGTTCCAGCTCGCCATGCGCGCTCTCGTGCAGAGGGACGCCAGCCGGCTCGACGAGGTCCAGAAGTACGAGGAGCAGGTTGACCAATTCCAGATCGAGATCGACGACGCCGTCATCCGCCTGGTGACGACCTACGGGCCGGTCGCTCTCGATCTGCGCTTCGTCCTCATGGTCGCCCGCATCAACACGGAGCTCGAGCGCATCGGGGACCAGGCGGTAAATATGTGCGAGAACGTGCAGCTCCTCCTCAGAGAACCGGCTCTGAAGGAACCGGTCGATCTGCCGCGCATGGCGGACGTTGCCTCGTCGATGGTGCGTGAAGCACTGCAGGCGTTCAGGGAGGGCGATACGAAGCGCGCCGTGGAGGTCATCCGCCGCGACAACGAGGTCGACGCGCTCAACGACCAGCTCTTCCGCGAGCTGCTCACGTACATGATGTCCGACCCGCGCAACATCACGCGGGCCCTGGCGCTTCTGCTGATCGCGCGATCGCTCGAGCGTGTCGCCGACCACGCGACGAACATGGCGGAGGAGGTCGTTTTCGTGGTCAAGGGCAAGGACATCCGCCACCAGAACGTCGTCTGAACCGCAGCCAGTTGAACCGAGCGGCGCAGCGTCGTCGTCGGGCCGAGGGGCTGCCGCCGCGCAGCCCCACCAAAGCGAGGGAACCCATGAGATACACCGCCGCTGTCGCCCTCCTGCTCCTGTCGCCGTTCGCCCCGATCGGGGCGGCGGACGACGATCGCCAGTTCCGACCGCGTCGGGTCGTGCCGCCCATACGCGCCATCGTCGACGCTCCCCACGTAGGGGCAGCCGACGTGGACGACCAGGTGTCCGACGGCGAGCTGGTGCTCGGCGTCGTGGTCGACGGCGTCGCGCGCGCGTACCCGATCAACATGCTCTGCGGTCCGCGTCGCGAGATCATCAACGACACGCTCGGCGGGTTCGCGATCGCCGCCACCTGGTGACACCTGTGCCACAACGGCGTAGTTTACGCCCGTAAGGTAGACGGCGATGAGTTGACGTTCCGGGTCTCGGGCATGCTGTGGAACCGCAGTCTCGTGATGCAGGACCTCGAGACCTCGACCCTGTGGAGCCACATCCTCGGCGAAGCGATGGAAGGCAGCCTGAAGGGTGCGCGGCTGGAGATCATCCCGTCGGACATGCTGAGCTGGGCAGCGTGGAAGAAGCAGCACCCGGACACGACCGTGCTCGACATGTCGCGCACGCACCGGGAGTACGCGAAGGACTTCTACCGCGATCCGAAGCGTTTCCTGCTCGGCTGGGTCGTCGACGGAACATCGTACTCCGCCTCGTTCGAGGTGCTGCAACGCGCGCCGACGATCGAGACCCGCTGCGGCGACGAGCCCCTGCTCGTCACGTTCGATCCGCAGACGACGTCCGCACTCCTCTACTCGCGACGGGTCGGCGATCGAACGCTGTCGTTTCGATCGCGGCAGGACGGACGCCTCGAAGACCGCGAGACCGGCTCGACCTGGAGCCGCACGACCGGCCTCGCCCTCGACGGCCCGCTGCGCGGCAAGCGACTGACGCAACGGGCGGCGATCGTGTCGTTCACGCGCGCCTGGGAGCAATTCCACCCCGACTCGCGACGAC
>CAYMRB010000185.1:0-18132 GCA_964392615.1 uncultured Planctomycetia bacterium
TGGGTTCCTGGGTTCCTGGGTTCCTTAGAGTTCTTTCCTCTCGGCGGCCTCCGACTTTGGGTTCCGGGCAAGGCCCGGGCTAGGACTCTGTGGTGAGTCAATCCTCGTGCCTACTTCTTTCTTCGTCTCTGTCGTCATGACCACGCGAATTCGAGGCCTCGCCTGTCTGCTCCTCGTGCTCCTCGTGCTCCTCGTGCAGAAGTTGGCTGGTCTCGCGGCTCAGGAGATCAGCGTGCCCTGGTCGTCCGATCTCCTCCGCGACCCCACGCGCTGGAGCCGCGAGCCGAACGACCCGTCGATCCAGTGCATCGAGGAGGGCCTGAAGGTCTCGATCCCGCCCGGGCGTACGTGGCGCATCGCCGCTGCGGATCGCATCAAGCTTCCGAATCGAGGTGGCGCGCTGCGCCTCCGAGTGGCGGAGATCGGCGGCACGGCTCGCTGGCTGATGCGGACGTACGGCAAGTCGGATCCAGGCGATCGCGTGCGCACCGCAGGACTCTTCCAGGACGAGACGCGCACCGGAGTCGTGGAGCTCGAGCTCGACCCACGCCTCCTGCCACGGGACGGCCGCGCATTTCAGCTGCAGCTCGGTCTCGAGGGCAAGCCGGGCGACTACGTCGTGTTCGAGTCGCTCGAGTTCCTTCCCGGGCGCGAGCCGCGTGAGGCCGGGCGCACCGTCTTCCAGCCGGGGCAGCGGGACATCGCGTGCGTCCGGCTGATGCCGAACCTGCCGCGTCCGTACAAGATGATCGATTGGCGCGCCAAGGCGCGTGCGTACGATCGCTTCGTCTTCGACTTCGACGCGCGCGGGCAGCATCTGCCGCTCGTTTGGATCGACGACACCATGGTCAACATCGCCCGACCCGCCTTCGGCCTGCCGAGCTACGTCGGCGATCCGCATCGCAGGAGCGGTGCAGCGCACGAGAGCATCACGACGATGGGCGCGGTGCTCGGAGCCACGCTGGTCGGCATCGACAAGCGCCGTCAGCAACACGACTTCGTGTCGATGTGCGAGGCGTACTACACCGTGAAGAGCGGCGAGCGCTTGGTGCTCAACGGAGTCCACGGCCGCACCGGAGGGTCGTATTGGTACGAGATCTGGCCGCACGTCGTGTTCTACGCCGTCGCGGACCGCTATCCGTCCGCGTCGAGACTGCAGGACATCGTTCGATCGACGGCGGACCGCTGGTACGCGGCCTGCGCGGCGCTGCGCGCTGACGGCGGCGTTCCCGACTTCGACCACACGGCCTTTCGCTTTCGTGACATGCAGCCCGTCGACAACGGCAAGTGGCGGGAGCCCGACGCCGCGGCCGGCATCGCGTGGTTGCAGTACGCCGTCTGGGCGAAGCACGGGAGCGAGAGGCATCTGCAGGCCGCCGACTGGTGTGTGCGGTTTCTCGAGGAGCGCGAGGCGAACCCGTACTACGAGGTCCTGCTGCCATGGGGGACCTTGATCGCGGCCCGTATGAACGCCGAGCTCGATCGCGGCTACGACGTCGACAAGCTCCTCGACTGGTGCTTCGGCATCAGCGATTGCCGGGGCGGCTGGGGCGTCATCGCGACGCACTGGAATGGCTACGACTGCCACGGTCTCCTGGGCAGCATCGACAACCGCGGCGGCTACGCGTTTGCGATGAACACCTTCGCGCAAGCAGCTGCGCTCGTTCCGCTGGCGCGGTATGACGACCGCTATGCCCGCGCGATCGGCAAGTGGATGCTGAACCTCGCGAACGCGGCTCGCCTGTTCTATCCCGGCGAGCTTCCGGACGGGCACGAGTCGAGCGCGTCCTGGAAAGGGGACCCGCAGGGAGTGATCGCATACGAAGGTCTGAGGTACTCGTGGGACGGGCGCGGCCCCTACGCGACCGGCGATCCGGTCGTCATGAAGTGGGGACCGGCGACGGATCGCGGGCTCTACGGTTCCGGCTACGTCGGTCTCCTCGGGGCGATCGTCCGCGCGACCGATGTGGACGGGGTCCTCGCGCTCGACTGCCTCGCGACGGATTTCTATCGCAGACCGGCCTATCCGACGTTCCTGTACTACAACCCGCATCCGAAGTCTCGAGAGGTGCGTGTCGACGTCGGTGCCCGACCGCGCGATCTGTACGACGCGTGTGCCGGCGCGTTCGTCCGGCGCAACGCCCGTGGAGCCGTCGCGATCAGCGTCCCGGCCGACAGCGCGGTCCTGCTCGTGATGGCGCCGGCGGGCGGCGAGCAGAGCCGTCATGGCCGCAAGCTTCTGGTCGACGGCGTCGTCGTCGACTATCGGCGCTGAACCGGGACGCGATGGGTTGACTCTTTCCGTCTTGGCAGGGACGGTGAGGGAGTCGTCGGGGATTCAACGCAGCAGTCGAATCGGAGTCGTTACTCATGAACCGCTCCTACAGCCGGACTCCTCCAGGCGTGGCCCTCGCGCTGATCTGTCTCGCCGTGCTCTCGACGGGAGCGCGTCTTGCCGCGAACGAGGCCGAGGAGATCGCCGCGGCTGTCGGCCAACAGAGCGGCGTGGTCGCCGTTCTCGGTTGCGGCCACGAACAGGCCCCCGAGGTCGCCGCCGAGCTCGGCAAGAGCGGCGACTGGGTCGTGCACGCGATCGCCAGCAGCGCGCAGGAGCTGGCTCGATTTCACGCCGCCATCGCGGCGACCGCCGTCAAGGGCTGCGTGAGCGCGGAGCAGCTCGATCTCGCGTTGCTTCCGTACCGCGACCGCCTGCTGAACGCGCTCGTCATCATGGATGTCGCGAATGCGAAGGAGGCCGGGCTCGAGATCGAGGATGCGCGTAGGTGCGTCGCTCCGGGGGGACGGATTCTCCATGTGAGCGGCTGCAAGGGCGGAATGGAGCTACTGCCGCCGTCCGAGGCGATGGACGTCTGGACGCACCGTTACTACGACGCGAGCGGCGTCCCTGTCTCGAAGGATGAGGTCTTCGACCTTCCGGTCGGCTTCAAGTGGAACGCCGGCTTGCCGATGAACTTCGACAATCCGCAGCGCTCGGCCAACCGCTATTCGTCGACGCGCGCGATGGTCGTCGACGACGCGAGGTGTTTCACGTTCTCGACGGCGGTCTGGGAGAACCTGGGCGACGGGTGGACATCGAAATACGGAACCGACCAGTACCTAACGTGCCGCGACGCGTTCAACGGCCGCATGCTGTGGCGCAAGCGCATCGGCGACACGTACTACGGCGGCCTCTACATCGAGAACATGGCGCCTCTGGTGTCCTCCGGGCGCCGTCTCTACCTTGCGGGCGGCAACGGCAAGATGCTCGTCGTGGACACGCGAACGGGAGAGACCGCGCGCGAGCTGCCGACTGCCAACATACCGGGTGTCATCGCGACGGCCGACGGCACCGTCGTCGTCGCGACGTGGAGGGACGGCAAGCAGATGGGATCCGTGCGGCGGTACGATCGACGCCGCATGGATTGGGAGATCAACGCGGGGACGATCGAGGCATACGACGACGCCACGGGCAAGCAGCTGTGGAAGAGAGACCTGCTCGGGACCTCGCTCGTGATCGCCGACGGCACCGTCTACATCGTCAACCGGACCGAGAAGGACGCGCTCGAGAAGAACCACAGCCGCAGGCGGAAGGGCGACACGACCAAGCGCCCGCCGCAGAAGGTCATCGCGATGGCTCTGGCCGACGGCGCGATCCGCTGGCAGATCGAGGATCGCGAGTTCGACGCGTCGGATCATGCGATCAGCTTGGAAGCCGCAGGGCACGGCGCGGTGGTCGTCGGGCTCACGGGACGCGCGAAGGTCGCTTTTCTGTCGACTCGAGACGGCAAGCCTCTCGATCCGGCTGCCGCCAAGGAGGCCGGCAAGCACTTCTTCCGCTACCGAAACCACATCTGCACTCCCGTCATGCGAGTCGGCGATGTGGTCCTCAACAACCGCGGCGGCAATCTGCGCAAGGAGGGCACGAACACACGTTTTGGTGGAGCCAGAGCCGCGTGCTTGACGGGCACCATCCCGGCGTACGGTGCCGGTTACATCGCCCAGAACTGGTGCCGCTGTTCGCCGGGGCAGATTTCCGGTCTGCTCGCGGTCGCGCCGATCGGCACGATCCCGACGCCCGAGGAGATGGAGGCGCCGGCGCGGCCGGTTGCTTACGCCGAGTACGTTGACGACGCGGAAGGCGACTCTTCGGCCGCGCTGTGGACGACGTTCCGCGGCAATGCCGAGCGCAGCAGCAGCGTCGAGTGTGACGCGCCGACTTCGGTCGACGTCGCCTGGTCGACGCGAGTTGCCGGCGAGGTGAAGAGCGGGACCGTGCAGCGCGATCGGCGCTCCTATCTCGGAAGTCGCCTGACGGCTGCCGCGATCGCAGGGGGAACAGCGGTGCTCGGCGATATCGACCACAACGAGGTCGTCGCCGTCGACATCGGAAACGGCGCCGTCAAGTGGCGCTACGCGACCGGCGGTCGAGTCGACTCGCCTCCGACGGTGACCAAGGGCATCTGTCTGGTCGGCGACCATGCGGGCTACGTGCACGCGCTCGACGTGAAGAGCGGCGCGCTGATCTACAAGCTGCGCATCGCGCCGGCCGAGAAGCGCATGGTCTCGTACGGCCGGGTGGAATCCGTCTGGCCTGTGGTCGGCGGCGTGATGGTTGCCGACGGGAAGGCGTACGCGTCGGCGGGGCGCACGCAGGGATCGGACGGCGGGCTGGTCGTGCGAGCCTTCAAGCCGGAGACGGGCGAGCCTCTGTGGGCGCGTGCCCTGCCGCAGCAGGGCAACGGCGTCGTCGAGAAGAAGCCGAAGCGCAACGACGCCTTGGCGCGGCACGGCGAGTTCATCACGGTCATGGGGCACTGGCTGCGTCTCGAGACCGGAGAGATCGCACCGAAGCCCGAGGGGCGGACCGTCGTCATGGGGCTCGAAGGGCTACACAGCTGGAACTGGACCCGGCTCGGTCATCGCAAGTTCATGCACATCGGCTACGGCGAGTTCAAGGGCGATACCGTCGGCTGGAGTGACGAGTACGTCGCGACCTCCGGCAGGAGCCGCGGCACGCTCATCGCGCTGGCGTCCCCCGAGAAGAAGCGCGGCTTGCCGGGCACGCCGCGGGAGTATCAGGCGACCTCGCTAGTCGTCTGCGACAACGTGCTGCTCCAGGGAGGCGCGATCCTCGATCAAGAGACGGACCGCGGCTTCGTCCGTGCGATCGGTCTCGAAGAGGGCCAAGTCGTATGGGAGAAGCGGTTCGGCGCCAAGCTCGCGTTCAACGGGCTCGCCGTCGATCGCTGCGGCATCATCGCCAGCTTCGACGACGGCACGGTCGTTCGTCTGAGGTAGGGGCCATCGCATGACTTCACGGCTATTCGGCTGCGTCGCCGCTGCATTGCTGGCCGTCGCGAGCTCGTCCTGTTCGACCGAGTCGCGAGTGCCGGACAAGCTCGTCGTCCTGACCTTCGACGACGGCAACAAGACGGATCGGGACTTCGTCGGGCCGCTCCTGAAGGAGTTCGGGTTTGGCGGGACGTTCTTCGTCAACAAGTCGGGCGGTGCGTTCGGCCACCCCGAGAGGTTCATGACGTGGGACGACGTCCGGTGGCTCCATGACGCCGGCTTCGAGATCGGCAACCACACGGCGAACCATCGCGACGTCCGCGATCTGTCCCGAGAGGAGTTCGCAGCCGAGCTCGACGTGGTCGAGGTCGGCTGCGCGGAGCACGGAATCCCGCGACCGACCAGCTTCTGCTTCTGCGGATACCGCGTCAGCCGGGACGCCGTCAACGTCCTCGAGGAGCGCGGATACCTCTTCGCCCGCCGAGGCGTGTCGCCGGAGTTCCACATGACGGATCGCGGCGATCGAGGGCCGACGTACTCGCCGGCATCCGATCATCCGCTGCTGATTCCCACGACCGGCGCCTCCGGACCGAGCTGGACCGCGTTCGAGGAGTTCGTCTCGATCGTGAACCAGGCGAAAGACGGCCACATCGTTGTTCTGACGTTCCACGGCATTCCGACGGATCTGCACCCATGGGTGCACACGGACCCGGAGACGTTCCGGCGGTACATGGACTATCTGCGCGACGAGGGCTTCACAGCCATCGCGATGCGCGACCTGGCGCGGTGGGTCGACCGACGGAGTGTTCCCGAGGACCCGTTCGCACCGATCGACCGCCGGCTGCGGATCGTCCCCGTCGACCTCGCCTGCGAGCCGAAGGACGAAGCGTCTCAGTTGACGTTCAGGTGGGCTTGTCGGTCTTCGTGCGGTCAGGAGCAGTCCGCGTACCAGATCCTGGTCGCCAGCAGCGAGGAGAAGCTCGCCGCGGACGAGGCTGACATTTGGGACAGCGGCAGGGTCGTATCGCAGCAGTCGACGGGAGTTCCGTTCGGACGAGATCGCGAGGCAGCAGCCGTGCGCTTCTGGTGGAAGGTGCGCGTCTGGAACCGCCCCGGCGGCGCGATGCTGGATCGACTCGGCGTCTTCGACGATTCGGTCGCGAAGCGATTGCGAGCGGAGGGGCCGGGCCCGTACAGCAACGCGGCCGTGTGGGAGGGGCGGCGCTGATCTATCAGCGGCCGGACGCGCGTTCGGACCACGGTCCACCCGGAACGGCGATGACGGTCTGGCCGACGTCGGGCGCGGTGGGGGGGAAGTACGTGCTTCCACCGTCTTCGGCGACGGCTTCGATGTGATACTCGAGTCCGCGGTCGACGCCGAGCGGCGGCAGATCGACCCTCCACACACCGCGTGCGACGTGAACGAGCGGAGTCGTTTCGAATGCCTCGGTCGAGCCGAGAGGGCGTACGTGGAGTACGGCTCGGCGCGGCGGACGCTGCGACAGCACGATGACGCGCAATCGCAGCGACTCGCCAGCGTAGCCGCACGATCGGACCGTCGGGACGATGACGCGCATGTCGCCGCGATACGCCCTCGTCGGCTTCGCGTCATCGGGAACCGGGTGGCCGAGCGCGGTTTCCAGCCGCGTGCGCGTATCGTCGATCACCGCCTTCCACCAGCCGCGACACTGCTCCATGTTGACGATCGTCATGATGCCGCCGTGCGTCGTCACCGCATCGAGGCGGTGGCCGTACATACGTCCGTACTCCTCGACGATGCGACGCAAGAGAGGCAACGCCTCCCGCTCGGCCAGCGCGCTGCGGCGTGAAGCGTCCGGCTCCTTTTCGACGCGCGCCATCGTTCGAACGAAGTCCGAGTACAGGCACTGTACGAGCGCCTGCTGACGGAAGTAGCGGAACGTGTTCAGCCAGTAGTCGAATCGCTCGAGACTCCCCGCGCCGCGCACGCGCGGACGCACCGCCTCCAGCTGTCCGACGAACGCGAATTCATCCCGCACCGCGCTCCACGGTGCCGAGTTCGGCCGGAAGCGTCCCGACGGACAGCTGTTCCCGATCGACAGGGGCAGCCGGCCGTCGAGACGCGAGAAGATCGTCGCGGCGTCGCCGGCGACCTCGACTCCGAACGAGGCGCGGCACCAATCGACGTAGAAATCATCGACGGGAAGGCCGCGGTTCGCGAACCCGGCACGCACCGGCTTCGGGGCCGGATCGGCCGCGTACTCGCCGACGCGAGGACCGCCGCAGTTGATCTTCCTGGTCAGGTCGTCGTTCTCGATCACGATGCCGGAGATGCACGGCAAGGAGACGATCTTGACGAAGTCGATGCGCAGGAGGCCATCGCGCACCTGGACGTCTGCGAAGCTGCGGTCGTACGCGGCGAACTGGCCGACCTCGCCGAAGATGTCGAGCCGCTCCAAGACGCGCACGCCCTGCAGCTGCACGTCGCAGACGCGCTTGCCGCGCGCGTTGAAGTGCGGCTCGCAGAACTGCAGCGTGACGCGGTACGTGCCGTCGGGCACATCGAGGCGATAGCCGCGCAGATCGTAACGACACGTGCGGTAGACGGTGTCGTCATCCGTATCGGCGATCTCTCGACCCGGATAGTCGGCTATCTGACCACCGAGCGCGCCGAGGGCCTCGCCCGCGCGAACTCCAGGACCGGAGGGCAGTCGGCCCGAGGTGGGGTTCCACGGGGTTTGAGTCCAGCATGCCTGGGCGAGAGCTGAGGCGTTGGGCCCGAGGACGCGAGTCCGCCACTGCAGTCCCATGAGGCCATCGCATCGGTAGGCGAGCGCGTCCGCTGCGTCGCGGCGCATGCGGCCGACGAAGAGCTGCGGGTTGGCGAGGCCGTGGTACGAATCGCTCTCGAGCCACGGAATCGCCCACTTCGATCGACCGTCGATGCGATCGAACGCCGGATCGATCGCATCGTGTCCGAGGCGTCGGCTGATCGCGCTCACCGCGATGTCCTCCGGCAGCCAGCGGTCGAACGCAGCGCGGTCGTCACCGGGGCCGAGCACCCAACCGGCCGTCGCCAGCTCGAACGGCGCACCGACGTTCCTCAGCGCGTTGCGCGCGATCTTGATGTCGTCGATGGTTGCCTTCATCTGCTGTTCGGTGTTGCCACGCCACGTCCAGCTCTCCGGGGTCCAGAGCCAGAAGTAGTCCAGCGGATGGGCGGCCTGGATCCTCCGAAACGTCGCTTCGTACACGCGGCGGATGACTTCGGGGTGGGTCGGATCGTCACCGCGCGCTGCGATCCGGTCGCGAAGCGCGCGCGGCAGGACGAGCGGCGACTCGGTGCCGACGCAGGTCTTCACGCCGACGAGTCGCGCGAACGAGAAGGCCTGGAGGAACTGCTCGGCGATGCGATCGAACAGCTCGTTGCACTCCTGCGGCGTGTCGGGAACCGGCGTGAGGCCGCGCATCGCGTCCGGGCCGTACGCATCGGTTTCGAACAGCAGTGCGCCGCCGAAGCTGTAGTCGGACGTCTTCTTGGGGGCGATCGCCCACGCGGTCTGCAGGCTCGTGTTGAAGTACCGAGCGACGTAACTCTGCTCGACGCGGCCGCGATCGTCGAAGTCTCCGGCCAGGCCGTGCCACACGGTCGGCTCTGCGTAGGGATGGCCTTCCGGGTAGCAGTGCATGCCGATGAAGTTCATCCCCATCTTCGCCAACTGTCCGATGTGCGCGATGTAGTCGTCCGCGCTCCACTGGTCGAACCCGAAAGGATGAGAGCCCCACGGATTCAGACCGCGAAGACGGAAGAGCGGCTTGCCGACCTCATCCACCTCCGGGAGCTTCCATGCGACGCGGCGATCGGGAACGACGTCCCCGTGGAGGAAGAATCTGACACCGAGATGCTCCGCGAGTCGGTACGCGCCGCGGAGGAGCCCCGCGTCGTCGCCGCCGACCACCAGCATGACGCGTCGGCCGCGGTCGGGGACAGAAGTGAGCGCGTATTGCTGCGGTGCGAGTGACGCGATGGTCTCCCGGGTCTTCGTCGTCAGCGTCAGCGCGGTGATGATCGCGCGGTTTCGAGTCGCGACGACGATCGCGTCGCCGCGTGGCGGTAGCGCGCCGGTCGTGAGGATCGGTGGGCACGCGCCCGTACGCAGGAGTGCGTAGCGCCGGATCTCGCGCGCCGCCAGGATCTCGCAGTCTCCCGGCGCCGGCGCGCAGACGATGGTGGCTGAGGGCTGCTCGTCGGGTCGAGCGGATCGGGCCGGAAGGGCGATGAGCTGCAGCGCGATCAGGCAGACGACATAGCCGAGAGAGCGGGGCCATCGTGTGTTCATGTGAGCCTCCGAACGTGTGGAGTCGTCACGATAGCACACGCAGCGGGCTGAGCGCCTCTGGCCTCGACTGTGCGGCGTTGCCGTCGGATGGCGCGGGGCGCGATCGGAGCGGCGGTTTTCGCGGCACCTTGCGCTCCGTCAGCTACTGCTTCTTCAGGATCGCTTTGGCGGACGCCCCGGAAGGGGCCCGGGATACAATGCTGTCTCCCGCCGCGCGAATCTCGGCTTGCCACGGAAGGAGGATCCGGATGAAGAGTCTCTTTGCATCGGCTGTCGCGATCGTTGCTCTTGTCACATGCGTCAGCGGACCGGCCGCCTCGGATGCCGACGAATCCGAGCAGGGGAATCCGGTCGGAGATCTGCTGACGGCCGCGAAGACCGGCGACGTGAAAGCGATCGAGCGACTCCTGGCCTCCGGCACGAATGTAGACGCCAAGGATCAGGGGCGCGTCACGGCTCTCTTCGTCGCGTCGCTCTTCGGACAGTCGGATGCCGCCAAGCTCCTGATCGACAAGGGCGCCGACATCGGCGCTGCCAAGGGCGGAGACGGATCGACTGCGCTTCACGCGGCTGCCTTCTTCTGCCACACGAAGACGGTCAGGCTCCTTCTCAAAGGCGGTGCGAAGGTCAACGCTCGGAGCCCGAGGAACGAAACGCCGCTCGATACAGTCTCTGCGCCGTGGAGCGCGGAACTCGGCGGGGTCTATACCGGAATCGGCAACGCGATCGGGCTCGAGGTGGACCTGAAGAGAGTCGAGGCCGCGCGCCCCGAGATAGCCGCCCTTCTCCGCAAGCGCGGTGGCAAGACGGCGCAGGAGGTCGAATCGGGGGGCCTGGGGCGCATCGCCGCCCGCGGCCTGCGGTCCTCCTACTACGTCAACGGCGAGATTCACGTCAACGTGCTCGGCACACCGGAAGGAAAGCCGCTGACATCGGGTCACGCCGATTTCAAGCCCTCGTGGTCGAAGACCGGCGACATGCTCGTCTTCTTCCGCAGGCTGAAGAACGACCGAGTCGTGACGAATTGGAAGACCGCGATCTGCGTGATCAACGTCGACGGCACGGGCTTCCAGCAGCTGACCGACGGTACGCACACCGACTTCAACCAGACCTGGACGCGCGACGGTCGGAACACGCCGATCTGGAACCGAAAGAACCCGAAGAAGGGCAGTTTCGTCGTGATGCAGAGCAAGGTGGGGAACCGTCCCGGTCAGGAAGTCGCCATCAGCGACCGCGAGCATCACACCTGGGCGTACACGTGTCTCATGGACGGCAGGATCCTCGTGCAGTGCGCTCATCCGAAGCAGGGGTGGGGCTACTTCCTGATGACTCCGAAGGTCGGCGGAGACTCCCGCTTCGAGCGCATCGATTGCGAGCTGGCGACGAGAGGGCTGCTCGATCGCGTCAGCCTCTCACCGAGCGAGACGAGGGTCTGCTTCGAGTACCAGAAGGGGTTCAGGTACAAGGACGCGGGGCGCACGCTCTACATCGCGGACTTCGACGCGAAGAAGCGCACGATCACGAACGCCAAGCCGTTTGCCAACGAGGAAGGGAAGCCCGTCTGGTTCGCCTATCCGCGCTGGACGAAGGGCGAAGCTGCGGTGGTGTACCACGCGGGCGGCAAGCTCTACCTGTACACGATCGAGGACGGGTCGACGGCTCGCGTGTCGACGAACGGGCGCGCCGACTACCGCTATCCCCACGGCGAGGCGATGCCGAAGTAGGCTGCTCGTCCGGTTCTCGTCAGCGGAGGAAGTACCACGCCGCTACGAAACAGGCGGCGACGACGACGGCCACCACGACGATCCAGATCCCGCTGTCGCCCTCCTCGGGCTCGTGCTCCTGCCCGGGACGAGCGTGTTTTGCTCGACGCTTCTTGCTCTTGAGAATCTGCTTGGCGGCCCGACTCATCGATCCCCGGGCTGATTTGCGTCTACCTGCCATCGCTCGATCCCTCGAGGTCTTCTCGCTCGAACCGCGACCCGCCAGCGCCGCGTCTCCGCGACGCGCGGCGTCTCGACGCATCCGAGCCGTTATCGGCAATCCGGCTGCTCTGCGCAGCCCAGGTCTTCCGTTTCGTCTTCGGTCGGATCCGGGCCACACTCCAGCGGTCCGGGAGCGGGCGGCACCTCACCTCCGGAGAACAGGAAGGCAAGTGCGTAGATCGGGTCCGAGATGTTCACCTCACCGCTGTCGTCCGCATCGGCGGCGTCCCTACACGGTGGCGCTGCGCCGCCCGAGAACTGGTAATTGAGGCTGGCGATCGCATCCGAGATGTCGAGTGCTCCGCCGTTGTCGAAATCCCCCCGGCGAAACACGGGGCCGGGAACGCTGACGTCGCCGTTCGTGAACGACCACGAGTAGACGTTCTCGACTTGGTAAGCGGCCCCGCCGGAGCCGCTGAACCCCATCCAGGCGTCGTCCGCGTCGAGCACTTCGGCCAGGTCCACTTCGACCGTCAGCACCGGGACCTCCAGATCGTCGAAGTAGACGCTCAGCTCTTCGTCGAAGTATTCGATTCTTACGACGTGGGGGCCGCTTCCCTGGCGGAAGCTCGCCACCGGCGCGGCGCCGATGGACGAGTCCTCGTGGTGGCTGTTGTCCTCGGCGTACATCGTGTGAACGCTGATGTGGTTGCCGTCGGTATCGCCCCAATTGGCGTTGCGATAGCCGTCGAGCTCGACGGCCAGGCTATGGTTGATTCCCCTCTCCGGTGCGTTCAGGAAGCCTCCGTAGCCCATCGCTGCCGCGTGGTTGCCTACCGCATCGAGGCTGTCGTTGTGGAGAACGAATGCCAAGCCATCTCCCGAACCTCCGCCGCCCCCGGACGGGCTGCGGAGGAACTCGAACTCGAAGGTGGTCGTGAAGCCCTCAGTGACCTCGAACTGCTCGGTCGTCCACGCGGCGCCGACGTTCGAGAGCAGTCCGGGCGTGACCTGGAGGGCCGGTCCGGCGATCTCGGCCGTGTTCTCCGGACCCGCAGGCGTCGGTGGGAAGGTGAGCTCGATCTCGGTGTCCGAGAAGTCCGTGATCTCGAAATCGGCCAGGGCGGGGCTCGAGGCCAAGAATGCCATACAGGCGATCGACAGAAACGCGCGCACGATACTCAACGGATTGCTCCTTGCCTGTGCCGATTCCATATCGGAATCCACGGCACTGAAGTTCTGTTTCCCCCACGGCCACTCGTCCGTGAAGCTACAGCCAGCGTCGTCTCGGAATCAGTGTGACGAGCGGCCCGGAGGCTGATGATAGTCTCCCACGCCCGCGTTCGGCAGCGCAAGTATTTCGGGAGCCCGAGCCGACGCCCAGGCTCACCGGCGCGGCGGTCGCTCGGCGGAGCGCACCGGCGGCTTCGCTTCGCCCGGGATCTCGAACGTACGGCTGGACCTCGGGGTCAGCGTCGCCCGTGTGCCGTCGAGGCGCGTCGCCTGGACATAGATCGCGCTGCAGAGCGTGCGCCCGCGCGCGTCGAGAAACGCCGTCGCGAGTCGCGTCCTTCCGGCTTGCAGCCGGACACGGAACGTCGCGTGCGCTTCCTCCGGGCGACACTTGGCGTCGTAGGTGGCGTCGGCGACCTTCACGACGGCTGCCGCGATCGGACGCGCGCCTGCCCGTCCGCCGGCGCTGATGCCTGAGGCCAGCGGCAGGTCCGCCTCGACCGGCCATCGGCGCAGCTCGAGCTCGTAGACGCCGGCTGTCTCGACGACGACGTTCCAGTAGCCTGTCGCGGTCGCACGCATCAGGCCGCCACGGTTGTCACAGTATCCGCCGACCCAGTCCTGCGCGTACAGCATCATCGGGTTGGACGCCGCGGAGCCGATCGTGATCCAGCGAGGCTTGTCGAACAGCGCTCTGGCCTCGGCGTGCCACGCGTCGTAGTGGGCGGTCATGGCGCGCACGACGTCGGGGTGCTGTGCCGCGAGGTTGCGGTCCTGATGCGGGTCGTTCGACACGTTGTGGAGTCGCTTGGGCCCCACGAGGCGCCACTTCTTCCACATGACGACCGCGGGATCCCACTTCTTCCCGGAGACGCGATACTGCACCACGAGCTTGCGGTCCGAGAGCCCGCTCGCGGTCCCCTTCAACAGCGGAGCGAGGCTGACACCGTCGAAGCGCGGGTTCTTCGCGTCGAGGGAGCACAGTTCGATCAGCGTCGGCAGGAGGTCCTGTACCTGGGTCAGCTCGTCGACATCGCTTCCGTGCTTCAGCGGACCTGCCGGCCAGCGCACGAAGCACGGCACGCGGTGACCGCCTTCGAAGACGCTGGTCTTCCGGTCCCGCATGCCGGCATTGAAGATCTGTTGAGCCTGCCGACTCTGGGTGCCGTTGTCCGTGAGGAAGACGAGGATCGTGTCGTCCCGGAGTCCCTTCTCCTTCAGGAAGGCCTCTAGCTTGCCGACGTTCTCGTCGAGGTTGGCGATCATGCCGTAGAACTCGCCCGGGATCGGCTTGCCCTCGTATTGGCCGCGATACGGCGCCGAGTAGCGCTCCGCGACGACGTTCGGGACGTGCGGCGTGTTGGTCGCCAGGTAGAGAAAGAACGGCTTCCTCTCTCCGGCGCAACGCTCGACCCACTTCATGGCGTGACGGAAGAAGATGTCGGTGCAGTAGCCCTCGAACTTCCGGTCCTTGCCGTTGTGCTCGAGCACCGGGTCGAAGTAGCCGTTCTGCCAGTAGTCGGCCAGCGACGTGATTCCCCAGGCGCGGTGGTGCAGCGTCTCCTGGAAGCCTCGGTCCTGCGGGCGGTGTGGGTAGCTGTCACCGAGATGCCATTTGCCGAAGTGACCCGTGGCATAGCCCGAGGTGGCGAAGAAGTCGGCCATCGTCGGGACGTCGGTGCGAATCATCGAGCGGCCCTGACAGACCGCCGTGCAGCCGGTCTTCATCGCGTCGCGTCCCGTCATCAGCTGGCCGCGCGTGGGGGAGCACATCGGGGCGACGTGAAAATCGGTCAGGCGGACGCTCTCGGCGTGGAGCCGGTCCATGTTCGGCGTCCGTAGCACGGGGCTGCCGTGGCAGGAGAGGTCTCCGTAGCCCTGGTCGTCCGTCATGATCAGGACGACGTTCGGTCTCGCGCCTGCTGCGGACAACATCGGGAAGGAGGACGTCGACAGAAGGAAAGCGGCCAGAAGCGACGTGAGAGGTTTCATCGCGGAAGGGCTCCGAGCGCGAGGCGGGGTTCGGTTCATTCAATAGGAATCGTAGCCTCTGCGGGCGACGTCCGGACAGGGTTTCTCCTGGATGCGCATCGCGGTTCGCCCGACGATGCCGTGCATCGTGACGGAGCTCGGCTTCTCTTCGCTCGCCGGGCGCCGCGGTCAGGTTTGATGATGATGACACCGAACAGAGGACGCCGTCGTGACGCGCCAGTTTCTCGTCTCCATATTCCTGCTGTCGGCAACGATTCCCGGCATCGCTCACGAGCACCCCGTGCCGGAGGGGCCGCTGTGGCTCACGTACAAGGGCGGTGGGGGCCCTGGCCAAGGCAAACACGTCGTGCTCATAGCGGCCGAGCAGGAGTATCGCAGCGAGCAATCGATGCCGATGCTGGCGAGGATCCTCGCGAGACGGAACGGCTTCGACTGTACGGTGCTGTTCGCGATGAACGCGAAGGGAGAGGTCGATCCCACGCAGAAGATCCGCTGGGAGGACAAGACGGTCGTTCACGATATTCCGGGACTGCAGTACCTCGCGAGGGCGGACTGTGTCGTCTTCTTCAGCCGATTGATCACGTTGCCCGACGAGCAGATCCGGCACGTGATCGACTATCTGGACTCGGGGAAGCCCATCATCGGGATCCGCACGGCGAATCACGGATTCCTGCAGAACTTCCCGTACGAGATCAACGGCAAGCGAGTCCGCTTCGGGGACGACATCCTCGGCGGCTCGTTTCGCGGTCATCACGGAAATTGGCACCGCGACTCGACGCGCGGAATGATCGTCGAGGCGATGAAAAAGCACCCGATTCTCGCCGGCGTCGACGACATCTGGGGGCCTTCCGACGTGTACCGCACCTACCCCGAGGGAAAGAGCCTGCCCGAGAGTTGCACCGCACTCGTCTACGGACAGCCGTTGCTCGGCCGCAAACCCGACGATAAGCCCAACCCGAAGAAGATCCCCTTGCCTATCGCTTGGACCAATACATGGACCACGAGCAAGGGGAAGGTCGCTCGCGTCTTCCATGTCACCATGGGAAGTGCGAAGGACTTCGAGAGTGCTGGCCTGCGACGAATGACCATCAACGCCGTCTACTGGTGCCTCGGAAAGGAACCCGAGATCGACAGCAAACGAAGCGTCGACTGCGTCGGCGACTACAAGCCGCTCGCCAGCGGGTTCGACTACGAGAAGCTGCAGGTCGTCCCGAAGAAGCCGGCTGCCTACAGATAGACCGGTCAGGACGCGTTTTTCGCTGGCATCATCCCCCGCACCTGAAGTAGCCTCATCGGCATCGATTCGGGGGGGGGAACCAGGAGAAGAGAGTGACAGAGAGACGTTCTTCCGAGGGAGTGCGGCTTGACCGCATTCGCCAGCTCGCCAGTGAAATCGCCGCGCTCGACGATGACGGAGTGCGACGGGACCGGATCGTCGTCCTCGACGTTCCGGATCCTGATCGGCGCCTCGTCCTTCTGGACTTCCAGAAGACTCCGCCGACGGAACGGACGAGAGCCGAGGTCGTCACGGAGGACGACGACGCGGGCGTGATGCGCGATGAAATCCAACAGGACGCTGTCGGGGTCTGGAGCCTGATGCGATCGCTCTGTCGCATCGACGGTCTCCGGACGATTCGGCTTCGCCGCTAGCGGGGGAGGCTTCTCACGCCAGCTGAGTTGGCGGATAGCCGTTCATCCGGGACGTCCGAAATCGAAGTCGGCCGAGGTCGTGCTCGGTCAGAGAAGATGGTGGAAGCAGGGCACCGATGGATAACAGGCGGTCTGTCCTCGTCGTCGAGGAAGACGACGCGGTCCGGCAGTTCGTGACGACAGTGCTGAGCTCGGACGTCGATCTGCGCATCACGGCGGCAGGTTGTTGCCGTGACACGGTGACGGCTCTCACGCAGAACGACTTCGATGTGGCTCTGATCGGCTGCGCTCTTGCCGATGGAAATGCTTGCGGCCTTGGCGAGGCCCTGCGTCAGTGTGCGGAACAGCGCGGTCGGTCCATCCACGTGATCGCGCTGAGGGGACCCGGAGCGTGCGACGAGGAGTGCCTGGGGCTCGGCGCTGATCAGCGCCTCACGAAGCCGTTTGGCCCCGAGGCTCTCCTGGACGCGGTCGCAGCAGGGCTGCAGCCCGCGCGATAAGCCGACATCCGCTTACCGAAGAGATCGCGCCAGGCTATCGAGTTCGTCGCCCTCGTCGATGCTCTGCTCGATGAGCGTCAGCGTCGCCGTTGCGTGCTTCTCCAGACGGTCGTGCCATCCGAAGGCTGGGGCACCATCGCGTAGCAGCGTGCCGCCACCGGACGCTCGAAGTCTCCCCTTCGACGTGTTCTACTGCGTTGTCGAGGAAGAGGGCCGGAGCACCGGACCGCCGTCGAGTCTGCCTGTCGAGTGCGCGCGCGGAACGCCCCTCCCCGAGAACGAACGCCCGAGCCGATACGAATTGAGCATGAAAGTCGAGATGAGAGCACTTCAAGCACAGATCCTCGCGTTGCTGATCCTCGTCGCCGCGCAATCCACAGCGGCGGAACCGGTCCGACCGAACATCGTGTTCCTGTTCAGCGATGACCTGACGACCCAGGCGATCTCGTCCTATAGGTATGGCTTGGAGCTGCCGCCGACGCCGAACATCGACCGACTGGCTCGGGAGGGCATGCTGTTCGAGAACAGCTTCTGCGGCAACAGCATCTGCACGCCGTCACGGGGCACCGTCATGACCGGGCTGCACAGCCACAAGAACGGCATCGTGCATCTGGGCGGTGCGCTGGATCCGAACGGGCCGTCCTGGCCGAAGGCGTTGCACAGCAGCGGCTACACGACCGCCGTCTTCGGCAAGTGGCACATGAAGACGAAGCCGAGCGGCTTCGATGCGTGGGAGGTCTTCAGCGGTCAGGGAAGCTACTACAACCCCGAGCTGTTCAGCTCCAAGGGGGGGAGCCGGAGAATCGAGGGTCACTCGACGGACGTCGTCACGGACCTCGCGCTGGGCTGGCTCGAGCGGCGCGATACTTCGAAGCCCTTCGCGCTGATGGTCCAGCACAAGGCGCCGCACCGCAATTGGAAGCCGAGTCTCGCGGAGCTCAAGCTCTACCGCGACATTCGACTGCCCGAGCCCCCGTCCCTGTTCGATGACTACGCGGGGCGCGTGTCGGCCGCCAACCACAAGATGGGCATCGACAAGCACATGCGCATGGCGTACGACCTGATGCTCTTCCAGAAGGAGGAAGACCTCAAGTGGATCGGTCGTCTGACGCCTGCGCAGAAGGAGCAGTACCTCGCCGCCTTCAAGGCGGAGAACGACGCGTTTCTCGCGAATCCGCCGACGGGCAAGGCGCTCGTGCGATGGAAGTACCAGCGTTACAT
>CAYMRB010000186.1:0-902 GCA_964392615.1 uncultured Planctomycetia bacterium
ACGGTCGGCGGCGACGGCAACCTGCTGTTCAACGTCGGCCCGATGGCGGACGGACGGATCGAGCCGCGTCAGGTCGATCGACTGCGCGAGATGGGCAAGTGGCTGAAGCGCTACGGCGACGGCATCTACGGGACCCGTGGCGGTCCGTTCAAGCCGGGCAAGTGGGGCGCCTCGACGTGCAGGGACAAGCGCATCTGGCTGTACGTCATGAGGTGGCCGCAGGAGGGAGCGCTCGAGCTGCCGGCCATCGGGCGCAAGATCGTCAACGCGCGGGCGCTGTCGGGCGGCGACGTGCGAGCCGAGCAGAGCGCCGACGGCATCACGATCGAGCTGCCGACGAAGGACCGAACCGAGATCGCCACCGTGATCGAGCTGACGGTCGACGGTGACGCGTTCGCCATCGAACCCGCCGCGGTGAGGCATCGCAGCGACTCGTTGGCTTTCGACCGCAAGGCGACGGCGTCGAACGTGTACCGGGAGCAGATTGCCACCTACGGCCCGAAGAAGGCGATCGACGACGACCCGCAGACGCGCTGGGCGACCGACGTTGGAACGTCCGAGGCGTGGCTCGAGGTCGACCTCGGCGCGCCGATGGCCATCGGTCGCATCGCGATCGACGAACCGACCGAGTACGCTCGCGTGCGGTCGTTCGAGCTGCAGCACTTCGTCGGCGGAGCGTGGAAGACGTTCCTCGCCGGCACGACGATCGGTCCGCGCTGGTCGAAGAAAATCACGCCGATCACCGCACAGCGCGTGCGGCTGAACATCCTCTCAGCGACCGACGGGCCGACGCTGACGGAGTTCCAGCTGTTCGCGCCGAAGCGGTAGTCAGCAGCTCGTCGCCCAAAACGCAACCGCCCCCCCCGAACGCCAGAAAGCACCGGCGAACGCACAACCACCCC
>CAYMRB010000186.1:912-18071 GCA_964392615.1 uncultured Planctomycetia bacterium
GTGCTTTCTCGGGCCGGGGGGGGGCGGGGGGGTGTTTGGCGGACGGGCTCTCACCTCACGCGCTGGCGGCGACCGACGCGCCTGCGATCTCGACAGCGTCACCGACCGCGTACTGCGCGACCGCGTCCTCGTCGAGCTCGATCCCGAGTCCCGGCCCCTGGGGGACCGCGAAGTGCGACGCCCCGTCGTACTCGAGCGGCGTCGTGAGAAGATCGTGCTCGCGAATCAGCCGCCCGAAAATGTCGCTGGGCAGCGTGCACGCCTTGCAAGCCGCGGCGACGTGCAGATAGCTCGCCTCGAGAATGCCGAGGTCGAGCTCGCCACTGTGCCAGAACGGCGTCCCGGCTACCTCCGCGATGCCGCCGAGCTTCTGCACCCACGACATCGGGCCGCTGAAGCCGAAGGAGTCGACGGCGCCCTGCTGGAGCGCGAGGATCACGTCCTGCGGCTTCTGTGTCGAGTCGTCGCGCCAAACGGTCGTGGTGAGGGACAGCGGAATGAGGCTCTTGTCGCGCAGCTTCCGCCAGTTGCGCAGGTCCCATTGCGGGATCGGGTTCGCCAGCGTCCAGACGTTGCCGACCGCCTCGAGCCGGCGCAGGAAGCGGTGGACCTCGGAAGGGCGCTCCCAGCCGCACTGCGGATCGATGATGACCCGGAAGTCCGGGCCACACCGGGCGCGAACGGCCTGGCAAGTCTCGACGGGATCCTCGCGCAGCGAGCCCTTGAACTTCAGGCAGTCGTAGCCGAGCTCTTGGTACCGCGCGGCCCAGTCGCCGGCGTCGTCCGGACTGCGCTGGCCGAACCAGGCGGAGCAGTGCACGCGGTCGCGGTACGCGCCCCCGAGGAGACGATAGGCGGGCACGCCGAGAGCCTTGCCGACGAGGTCGAAGATCGCGACCTCGAAGCCGCCGTACTCGCGAGCGGGCGGAATGGGCAAGTCGCGCAGGTTGAGCGCCGCGACGTCGACGCCGAGCAGCCAGCCGGCGATCCACCGCATCGCGTCGGGGCGCACGCCGCCCCGGCTCTCGCCGACGCCAACGACGCCGTCGTCCGTATGCACGCGCAGGATCCACTTCACGAGCTCATCCGGCGGACGTGACCTGCTATCCGTGCCGCCGTGCGACACATCAAGTGGAGCGCCCCGACCGGGCGAGTTGATCGCTCCCTCGCGGGCGGGAACGGCGACCGGAGTCATTTCTATGCGTACGATCTTCATGCGACCGCTCGAATTGCCAACCGCTGGCGTCGCATCGCCTGCGACGTGCGGGCTCTCGGACCGCCAGAGTCTCCGAGAGGCCGGGAAAGTCGCGCCGCGGACTTCATCCCGGGTATCGACCGCTTCGGCGCGACCTGTGAAGGTGCATCGACGAGTCCTTGCCGCGGATGCCGCGACGAACGTCACGGACCGCGTGGATCGAGCCGTGCAGGTCGCAGGCGATCCGCGGGAACACCGTCTTCACGATCGACTCGCTACGGGATAGAGTGCCAGTCTCGTGGCGCCCGGTAATTCACCTGCTGGTGCGACCAGCGCCTCACACGGAACAGAGCGAGAGAGCCCAGGATGAACTCACGCGAAAGACTCGCCGCGACGTTGAACCACGAGGAGCCCGATCGCGTTTGCGTCGACTTCGGCGCGACGTTCGTGACGGGCATTCACGTCTCCGCCCTCGACAAGCTGCGCAAGGCGACTCTCGGCGACCGCGTCGACCCACCGAAAGTCATCGAGCCTTACCAGATGCTCGCCGAGGTCGACGACGAGCTGCGCGCCGCGCTCGACATCGACGTCATCGGCAGACTACCGCGTACGAGCCTCCTCGGCACGGATTGCGACGGCTGGAAGCCGTTCACGATGTTCGACGGCACGGAGTGCCTCGTGCCGCATAACTTCAACACGACCGTCGAGGAGAGCTCGGGCGATCTTCTCATGTACCCGAAGGGCAACACGGCGCTGCCGCCCTCGGCCCGCATGCCGAAGGGCGGTCTGTTCTTCGACTCCATCGTGCGCCAGGAGCCGATCGACGAGGACAAGCTCGATCCGCAGGACAACCTCGAGGAGTTCGGCCTGCTCGAGGAAGCCGACCTCGCGTACTTCCGAGACGCGAAGCGTTGGTTCGAGGAGCGCAGCGAGTTCGGGTCGCTCCTGGTCATCCCGGGCACCGCGTTCGGCGATATCGCTCTCGTGCCGGCACCGTTCCTCGAGCACCCGAAGGGTATCCGAGATATCTCGGAGTGGTACATGTCGACCGCGATCCGCACCGACTACGTGCGGGCGATCTTCGAGAAGCAGTGCGAGTACGCGCTGCAGAATGTCGAGACGCTGATCGACCTGTTCGGCGACGTCGTGCAGGTCGCGCTGATCACGGGCACCGACTTCGGCACGCAGCAAGGGCTCTTCATTTCGCAAGAGAGCTACCGCGACCTCTACAAGCCGTACCACACGCGGGTCAACGAGCTCATCCATCGCAAGACGAATTGGAAGACGTTCATTCACTCCTGCGGCGCGGTCTGGGATCTCATCCCGGACTTCATCGAGGCGGGCTTCGACATTCTGAACCCCGTGCAGTGCTCCGCGGCGAAGATGGATCCGCGCGCGCTCAAGAAGGAGTTCGGCGCGCAGGTCACGTTCTGGGGCGGCGGCGCGAACACGCAGGAAACGCTGGCCTTCGGCACGCCGGACGAGGTCTACCGCGAGGTGCGCGAGCGGATCGACATCTTCGGTCCCGGCGGCGGCTTCGTGTTCAACACGATCCACAACGTCCAGGGCAATACGCCTCCGGAGAACGTCCTGGCTCTGTTCCGCGCGTTGCGCGAGAGCCACGGCGCGTGACGACACGGAACACGAGCACAGCGACGACGCCATGAAAGAGGACACGCGCGGCAGCCTTCTCTACCTGACCATGGTCTGCCTGGTGGCGACGCTGGGCGGGCTCTTGTTCGGATACGACACGGGGGTCATCGCGGGAGCCATCGGCTTCCTGCAGACGCACTTCGAGCTCGACGCGGCGTGGAAGGGCTGGGCGGCATCCTGCGCGCTCGCCGGCTGCGTCCTCGGCGCCGCGATGGCCGGGCCGGTCAGCGACCGCTTCGGACGACGCGGCACGCTGATTCTCGCGGCCGTGCTGTTTCTCGTGTCGGCGATCGGCACCGCGCTGCCGCGGACGTTGACGACGTTTATCGTCTTCCGCTTCATCGGCGGCGTCGGAGTCGGCGCGGCGTCGATGACGAGCCCGATGTACATCGCCGAGATCAGCCCGGCGCGCATCCGCGGGCGCATGGTGTCGGTCAACCAGCTCGCGATCGTGTTTGGCTTCTTCGTCGTGTACTTCGTGAACTACTTCGTCGCCGCGCACGGCATGGATGTCGGCGGCGCGTGGAATGTCGAGCTGGGCTGGCGCTGGATGTTCGGCTCCGAGGCCATTCCGGCCGTCCTGCTGCTCGCGCTGCTGTTCTTCGTCCCGGAAAGCCCACGCTGGTTGACCGAGAAGGGGCGGACGGAAAGAGCCGAGGAGATCCTGACGCGCGTCGACGGCCCGGATCACGCCAAGCGAGAGATGGCCCAGATCGAGGCCGCTCTCGCGGCAGAGAGCAGCTCTCTCCGGCAACTTCTCCGTCCGCCGCTGCGGTGGGTGCTGATCGTGGGCGTCGCGCTCGCGGTCCTGCAGCAGGTCACGGGGATCAACGTGTTCCTGTACTACGCGCCGGAGATCTTCAAAGACATCGCCGGCGAAGATGTCGACGCCGCGATGCTGCAAACCGTCGTCGTCGGAACGGTCAACATGCTGTTCACGCTCGTCGCGATCTGGACGGTCGATCGTCTCGGTCGCAAGCCGCTGATGGTCATCGGCGCGAGCGGCATGGGCGTATCGCTGGCGGCCATCGGCACCGCCGCGCTCCTCGGTCAGGCCGACGTCTGGGTGCTCGTGTTCATCCTGAGCTACATCGCGTGCTTCGCGCTGTCGGTCGGACCGGTCACATGGGTCATCCTATCAGAGGTCTTCCCGACCAAGATTCGTGGCCGCGCGATGGCGATCGCGACCCTGTGTCTGTGGATCGCGAATTTCATCGTCAGCCAGACGTTCCCGATGATGGACGAGAACGAGTGGTTGATCGAGAAGTTCAACCACGGCTTCCCGTTCTGGATCTACGGCGCCTTCTGCCTCGTACTCGTCGTCGTGACGATACGCTGCGTGCCGGAGACGAAGGGCAGGTCGCTCGAAGAGATCGAGAAGCACTGGTACTCGAAGTAGGAGATCCGGCATGTCGGGACGACTCATCTTGACCGTTTCCGTCGCGTCGGTCCTGGTCGGATGCGCGTCGCTGTCCGGCGAATCGACTCCGACGGTGCCGGCGGCCATCGTCTGCAAGGCGGGCTCTTTCGGCCTCGAGACACTCGCTGCGCGCGAGGTGCGTCGATACGTCTATCTGCGCACGGGACAGCTGCTGCCGATCGTCGCCGACGCGCCGGAGTCCGGCGACGTCATCGAGATCGGCGTCGACGACGCACTCGACGATCAGGCGTATCGACTGAAGACGCGCTCCGACGGCGAGCGGCAGGTGCTGCAAGTCGACGGCGGCAGCGCACAGGCCGCACTCTGGGGCGCGTACCACCTCGCCGAGCAGCTCGGCGTGAGGTTCTACGTGCACGGCGACGTCGTGCCGGACGATCGCGTCGCGCTCGAGTTCCCGCAGCTCGACGAGACGCACGAGCCGCTGTTCGCGACGCGCGGCATCCAGCCGTTCCACGACTTCACCGAGGGGCCGGATTGGTGGCAGGCAGACGACTTCAAGGCGTACTTCGCGCAGCTCGCGAAGATGCGCATGAACTTCCTCGGCTTGCACTGCTACCCCGAGGGCGGCGTCGGCCCTGAACCGCTCGTCTGGATCGGTCATCCCGACGACATCGGCGACGACGGCAAGGTGCGCTTCGCCGCGCCGACGCGTTGGGCGAGCACGGCCGGAGGCGCGTGGGGCTATGCCGGCGTCAAGACCAGCGAGTTCGCGGCAGGTGCCGGCTTGCTGTTTCCCGAGGACGAGTACGGCCCGACCGTGACGCGCGGACACCGACCGAAGCCGACGACGCCCGAGGGCGCGGTCGAGGTCTTCGAACGCGCCGGCGCGTTCCTGCGCGACGTGTTCGCGTACGGCCGCGCGCTCGGCGTGAAAATCTGTCTCGGCACCGAAACGCCGCTCAGGATCCCGGCGACCGTGAAGGAGCGCCTGAAGGAGAAGGGGCTCGATCCGGACGCCCCGTCGACGGTGTACACGGTCTACGAGGGCATGTTCCGCCGCATCGAGAAGACGTACGCGATCGATACCTACTGGCTCTGGACGCCGGAGGGCTGGACGTGGAGCGGCGCGAACAAGCAGCAGATCGATGCGACCGTCCGCGACATCGGACTAGCGCACGCAGCGCTCGACGACATGGGCTACCCATTCGGATTCGCGACGTGTGGCTGGGTGCTTGGGCCGCCGGGCAATCGAACGCTCTTCGACGAGACGCTGCCGAAGGACGTCGCGCTGAGCTGCATCAACCGCGAGGTCGGATTCAGCTTCGTCGAGCCGGGCTTCTCGCAAGTCGACGGACGTCCGCAATGGGCGATCCCGTGGATGGAGGACGACCCGGCGATGGTCATTCCGCAGCTCTGGGTCGGCCGCATGCGTCGCGACGCCGCTGACGCGCACGCGTACGGCTGCGACGGGCTGATCGGCATCCACTGGCGCACGAAGGTATTGGCGCCGAACGTCGCCGCGCTGGCCGAGGCCGCGTGGAGCCAAGAGGGCTGGAACGACCGCTTCGGCGAGCGATTCCGGCTGCCGCCGGGCAAGTCGACGGACGTCCGCGTCGGTGGTCAGATCGCGCAGAATGCGAAGCTGCCGATCGCCGGCACGGAAGAGGACGTGCTGTACCAGACGTGCCGCTACGACGTCGACGCGTACCGCGTCAAGGTGCCGAACGGCACGTACGACGTGACGCTGAAGCTCTGCGAGGTTCACTACACCGAGGCCGGCAAGCGCGTGTTCGGCATCGAGGTCGAAGGCAAGAAGGTCGTCGACGCCGTCGATCTGTTCGCGGAGGTCGGCAAGAACGCCGCGTTCGATGCGACGGTCGAGAAGGTCGCCGTCACCGACGAAGAGATCGAGATCCGCTTCGTTCGCAAGGTCGAGCTGCCGTGCATCGGCGCGATCGAGATCGTCGGTGCGACGGCGGCGAGCAATCAGGTCGAGAGTCAGCCGTACGCGCGGCGCATCAACTGCGGAGGCGAAGCGTGGAACGATTGGGAGGCCGATCTCCCGGCATACGGGGCCGTACCGGATCGCCCGTCGCGACCGCGCGATCTGCCGAGCGCTGACTTCTACGCCGACTGGACGCGCGCGTGGTTCGGACCCGAGGTCGCCGAGGAGGCCGCGGCGCTGTTCGCGAAGTTCGACGGCGGTGAGGGCGAGTACCGAATGGCAGGAGGCGCCCACCTGCCGCGCCCGTCGACGTGGATCGACGGCCCGGGAGGCATCATCGTCAACGCGACGCCGTGGGAGGACGAGAAGAAGCGCTACGAGTTCGTCGACGCGCTGGCGAAGCTGCGGCCGAGAGTCCGAGGCGCAGGAAACCTCGCGCGTTTCGACTATTGGCTCGGCACATTCCGCTATCTGCGCGAGGTCGGCTACATCAGCTGCTTGCGCGGCAAGCTCGACGCGATCGTCAAGCGCATCGACGCCGAGAAGGACGTCGAGAAGAAGAAGGCGCTCGCGACGACGGAGGCGTTGCCGGTGCGCATCGAGCTCGCCAGCGCGTGGGAGCGCATGATGACGGCCCAGCTCGTCGTGACCGACACGCCCGGAGAGCTCGGCACGATCGCGAACCTCGAGCAACACGTGCGACGCAATCCGCGACGCGGCGGCGCGCTGCACTTCCTGTCGTGCCACGACGCGAAGCTCGCGGCAGCGATCGGCGCCGAGCTGCCAGCGACCATCCACCCGCGCACCGACTATCAGGGCGAGCCGCGTCTGATCGTGCCGACGAAGCGCACGCATGTCGCCGACGGAGAAGCGCTGACGATTCCGGTCATCGTGCTCGATGAGAAGCGGCCGAAAAACGCGGTGCTCCACTGGCGACCGATGGGCGAGGGGGCCTTCCAGCGCGTCGACCTCGAGCACGTCGGCCGCGCGGTCTACTCGGTCACGCTGCCGCCGGCGAGCGGCACGGCGCTCGAGTACTGGATCGAGGTGACGACGACCGAGGGCGATACGCTGCGCTGGCCGCCGACGGCGCCGGAGATCGCGCAGACGGTGGTCGTCGCGAGCTGCGAGTGGCCGAGGGGGGGCCGAGGGAGCTGAGCCGGCGGCCGATCCATCGGCAGATCTACATCGCGATCCGTTCGATCGCATGTTGATCTGTCAGGCGATCACGACGGGCATGACCCTTCTGACGCCGGACGATCTCATCACGCGGTACCCGGCCAAATCGACCTGGTAGCGAACCCGCCCCCCCGTCGTCTTCCTATCGCAGCGGCGTCAACACGATGAACGCATCGTTGCCGACCTTCGCCGCGCCGCCGAGCACGACGGGGACGCCGTTCTCCGTGTACACGAACGGCCGCTCGTAGCGCTGCGGGCGAATCGGCGGGCCGCCGGCGCGCTCGATCGTCTTGTCGGCCGCACGATAGTGTTGCGCCTCTTGCCAGCGCACACCGTCCTTCGACGCGATCAGACCGAATCCGTGCCGATCGTGGAAGATCGCGTAGTAGAGTCCGCGCTTCGGATCGTGCCATGCGGACGTGTCTTCCGTGCGCTTCTCCCGGTACACCATCTCCGACTGTACGCGAAACGGTCCGGTGGGGGTGTCCGCGATCGCCAGCGCCTGCGCGATCCGGACGCCGGGGTAGTCGCCCTTGAAGATCATGTAGAAGCGCTCGTCGGGCCCTTGCCAAACGTCGGGGTTGACCGTCACGGTCGAGACCGGCCCGCCCGGCTCCACCACGGGAGCGTCGGAAATCACCCAGGGACCTTCGAGACGTTCCGCGACGGCGACACCGGTGCGCTGGTTGTTGCGCAAGACGCCCCAGTAGCGATGCGAGTAACCGCGCTTCGCGGTCGCGACGATCTCCCCTTCGGGGAGGTTCCGACCTCCATCGTTGGTGCCGATCAGATACATGAAGTACCGATCTCCGAAGCGCTCGACCTTCACGTTGTGCGCGGTGATCTGGTTCCAGCCGCAGCGCCCGCGACTCGGGATGACCGTCTCGACGTGCGCATACGGACCCTCCGGACGATCGGAGACCGCGCGGGCGATCTCCGAGTGCGTCAGCCACGAGTAGAAGCCGATCGACTTCGGCCAGCGCGCGTAGAACAGGTGATACTTGCCGTCATCGCCACGAACGATGCTGTTGCACCACGTGAACCAGTTCTCGTCTCGAAACAGATTGGCCTCGGAGACCGGTTGCGCCATCGATTGGAGGTCGAGATCGTCGCTCGGCAGCGGAGCCGGTCGCGGCGTCTTCGCCAGAGCGGCGACCGCGTCGCGAATCGGCGTGAGGTCCGGCTCGACCGGCCTGCCGGTCCCCTTGTCGAGCGGCAACTGCGCCTTCGCGCTCTTCAATCGACGCACCATCTGCGCCGTGAGCGCCTGCGCGACCCTCGGACGCGTGGCGAGCAGGTTCGTCGTCTCGCCGAGATCGGCCTGCAAGTCGTAGAGCTCCCACGACTTCGGCCCATAGCTGTAGATGATCTTCCACGGGCCCTCGCGATACGCGCTGAAGTGCCGGTGGCGGTGGTTGTGCGGAAAGTGAACGAGGAACTGCTGAGGACGATGCGTTCCCGGGACGCCCGCGAAATAGGGCAATAGGCTGCGACCGTCCACCGCGTGCGAGAACGACACACCGGCGGCCGCGGCGACCGTCGGGAAGAGATCCTCGCACGTGACGATGTCGTCCTCGACGCTTCCGGCCGCGATACGCAACCGCTGCTGCAGCGGACTCGATGGATCGCGCTTGGCCCATGCGGCGATCAGCGGCACGCGCACGCCCCCCTCGTGCCGCATTCCCTTGATACCTCGCAAGGGGCGGTTCGGTGGACCGTCGCTGCCGTTGTCAGCGTAGAAGATCACCAGCGTGTCCTGCGCCACACCGAGCGCGTCGAGCTTCTTCACGATGTCGCCGAGCGACTTGTCCATGCCCTCGACCATCGTCGCGAACGCCAGTGCCTTGCCGCGCAGATCGGGATAGTTGCCCCGAAATCGATCGTCGACCTCGAACGGCGCGTGGACCGCGTAGTGCGCCATGTAGGCGAAGAACGGCTTCTTGTCGGCGACGGCCTGCTCGATGGCCTTGTTGATCTCGAGCGTCAGCGCCTCCGTCAGGAAGACGTCCTTGCCGTGATAGGCTTCGAGCCCCGGCACATCCCACATGTGACCGCCCTTGCGCCACGCCGCGCTGAAGTCGTGCTTGCCGTGGTAGCTCCCAGGTCCGCCCGCACCGTGCCCGGCGATGTTGACATCGAAGCCGAGGTCCGTCGGATCGCCGCCGAACGTACCGTTGGCTCCGAAGTGCGCCTTGCCGCAGTGAATCGTCCGGTAGCCGGCTTGGCCGAACAACCGAGGCAGCGGAACGTCGCTCGCATCCATCCCGGCCGTACGCCAGGCGGGCGATGCGAGCCGCCCGAAAGTGGCGCCGCCGGTGTGCTGCGGCTTGTCCGGGTGGGTCCAGGTCGTCACCCGATGGCGCGCCGCGTTCTGTCCTGTCATGATCGCGACGCGCGTCGGCGTGCAGACGGAGCACGCGTAGGCCTGCGTGAACTTCGCCCCGCGATCGGCCAGCCGCTCCATGTTCGGTGTGCGGTATCGCCCGTTCAGTGACGTGCGAACCTCCTCTCCGTCGACGACGTGAAAGGGCTCGGAGGTATCCTGCGTGCCCATGTCGTCGACGAGGAACAGCAGGATGTTGGGACGCTCGGGAGCCGCGCGCGTCGGCAAGGTCGCTCCGAGGAGCAGGCACAGGGTCGGTAGCAATCGGTTGATTCTCATGGTTTTGATCGGGCTCTCAACTTGAAGCCTCTGCCCCGACGCCTTGCAGCGCGATGTCCTGCCGCGACGCCCACTCGCCGACGTCTGCCTTGCGGATCGCGGCCGCCATCAGATCCGGGAAGAGCTCCGGCGTGCACGCGAAGCTCGGGATGCCGAACGTCGAAAACTCCGCGGCGACCGACTCGTCGAAGGATGGCGCGCCTTCGTCAGAGAGCGCCAGCAGCGCGATGACCTGCACGCCCGCACCGACGAGACTCTTCGCGCGCCGCAGCATGCGCGCGCGGTCGCCGCCCTCGTAGAGATCGGAGATCAACACGAGGATCGTGTCGTCCGGCCGCTCGATCAATCGCTGGCAGTAGCCGAGCGCGCGATCGATATCGGTGCCGCCGCCGAGTTGCACGCCGAACAGCACGTCCACCGGATCCTCGCGCAGCTTGTCGCTGAGGTCGACGATTTCGGTGTCGAACGCGACGAGCCGCGTCCGCACAGCCGGAATCGAAGCCATCACCGCCGCGAACACGCCGGAGTACACGACCGACGACGCCATCGATCCGCTCTGGTCGAGGCACAGGACGATGTCCTTCAGGCCCGACCGCTTGCGCCCGAAGCCGACGAGACGTTCGGGAATCACCGTGCGGTGTTCCGGCTGGTACGTCGACAGGTTGCGGCGAATCGTCCGGTCCCAGTCGATCTCGCGCAGTCGCGGCCGCGGATTGCGGAGCGCGCGGCAGATCGCACCGCTGATCGCTTCGCGGGTCGGCTCTTCGAGCTTGCGCATCATCTCGTCGACGACGCGACGCACGACGATGCGCGCGGTCTCCTTCGTGCGCGACGGAATCACGCCCTTCAGCGAGATCAGTGTCGACACCAGGTGGACGTTCGGCTCGACCTCTTCGAGGATCTCCGGCTCGAGCAGCATGCGCTGGAGACCGAGACGCTCGAACGCGTCGCGCTGCATTACGCGCACGACGCTCTTCGGGAAGAACTTGCGGATGTCGCCGAGCCAGCGCGCGGCGCGCGGTGCGGACGAGCCGAGCCCACCCCGACGATCGCGACCTGCACGGCCTGCACGGCCTGCACGATCGGCCTCGGATCGCTCATCGCCGTACAGCGCGTCGAGGCAACGGTCGAGATCGATATCGTCGCCGGTGAGCCGATGGTCGGTCCCGTCGCGACCGTCGCCGCCGAGCACGAGCCGCCAACGGCGCTGGGCTTCGGTGTCAGCCATCGATTGCGTCCTTTCCCTCGGTTGCTTCCCGCATCGGCAGACCGAGAAGCTGCGCGACGACCTCGAGCGCCGCGTCGGCCGCGTCGGCGTCGAAGTCCGCACTGCCCGCGCGAGTCGATGCGATCGCCGTCGCGCCGCCTTCCTTCGCCCGCTGCCCGATCTGTCGCAACGCGGCCGCCTCGAACGTCGAGAAGGTCCGCCGCAGAAGCGGCAGCACCTCGACGAACCGCTCGGCAGCGAGCGAGCGCAGCCAGCCGTCGATGAGTGTCCACAGCCGATCGTCATACGTCAGGATCTGCCCGCTGCCGCGAAGGAACCCGTCGATCCACGCCGCGACGTCCGCAGCGTCGTTGCCCGGCGACAGCGCGAGCTGCAGGCGGCGGTCGATCTCATCGGCCGCGATCGCCTCGGCGTCGAGAAGAAGCCGCGCGCAATGGCCCTGCAGAATCGGCTGCAGGCCGGCCTGATCGACGAGACGCCGCAGCGTGTCGTGCCACATCTCGGTGTGCTCGTCGTGATCGAGTACACCGAGCGCCGTGTGAGCTTCCCGCAGGTGTCCGTACATCGACTCGGCCGCGTCTAGATCGAGCGAGCTGGTCGCCGTGGGCAGCCCGACGCAGACGCGGACGACGAGGACGTCGACGATGCGGCGCACCGCACCCGTGTCGGTCTCCCGAACGTCGCCGTAGCGCAGGAGTCTTACGAGCGGCGGCAGCGACTCGAGCAGCCGCACGACGTCGCTGGCGACCGCGACCGCGTCCCGCAGACGATCGAGCACTCCGTCGACCGCGTCGCGCAAGTCCGCGAGCAGCACCTCCCGGGCGAGCTTCGCGAGCGCCGGAGGCTCGTCGGTCTCCTGAGCGCGCTCGAGCACGCGACGAGCGGCGGCAGCGACGATCGTGCTGCCCCAAACCCCGGCCTCGATCAGGCTGATCTCGAGCTCCGGACGCCACTCGAGCACCCAGCGCTCCTTGAACGTCCCCTTGCCGCTCGCCCGCTCGCCGCCAGCGGCCCACGGCACGTCGATGATTCCGAGACGCCGGAACAAGCTCGACCGGTCGCGATCGATCGGCTTGCGCAGGTCGAGCTCGAGCTCCTTCTCCGCCGCGCTCGCCTTCAGCCGCAAGCGTCGCCGTTCCCCCTCGAGGTCACGAGCCAGCGGCGCGAGGGGAGTCTCTTCGGGCACCGTGCCGAGGCGTTGGCCGACGACGAGCTCGCGCTCGATCCACGCCATCGGCAGCTCGTCACCACCGAGGAGTACCGTGCGCGTCGCCTCGGAGATCTCCTCGAGACCGGGAATCGACCGCTCGCGCAACGCGGCCAGCGTCTCCGCGAGACGGACGGTGTCGATGACGTGAGCCGACGACGCATCGAGGCCCTTCTCGCGCACGAGCCGCGCGACGCGGACGATCCACTTCGCGATCGTGCCGTCGTTCGTGAGCCACAGGTGCTCGTACCAGCCGGGCGCACGGACGCCGGCGCCGTAGCCGCTGCGCAGCGACAGACGCTCGAACGTCCACGGCACCCACGTCGCGCAGACCTTCGTCTTCGGCAGCCCCTTCAAGAGGGCGTTGTCGTCCGAGACCTTCTTCTTCGCGACGAGAGCCGGCACGTGCCACGCGCCACAGACGACGGCGATGCGCTCGCTCCCGGCGCGCGTCGCCGCTCGGATGCGGCGTCGCATCCACGCCTCGCGCAGCAGCGTCCGTCGCGCGCGCCGCGAGTCGTCGGGCGTCGTCTCGACCTCCTCGCGCAGCGCGGCCATCGCTTCGCCGACCGCCGCGAACAGATCGACTCCATCGCGCCGCTCCTCGACCATCTGCTCCCACCAGCGCTCGCCGTCGCTGAAGCCCGCAGCGCGCGCGAGATGGCCGAGCGGATCCCTCGCGAGATCGTCGGCAGCGTTGCCGTCGTTGCCGTCGTCGTCTCTCTCGGCGTCAGCATCCGCTGGCGGCGCGGGCTCGTCGCGGTTCGGCTCCTCCGAATCGCCCGACGCGTCGCGCTCGCCGCCATCGTCGTCGGACTCCTCGTCGCGGCGGCGCGCCTCATCCTCGTCGCGCTCCTGTCGATCGATCGCGAGTTGATGCGTCGCCGGCAAGTCGATGAGCTCGACGGGCACGCCCTGCGCCGACGCGTGCTGCAGCGCCTGCCACTCCGGCGAGAAGCTCGCAAACGGGTAGAACACGGCGTCGCCGGGCGCGGCCGGCGGATAGATCAGCAGCGCGACCGGTGGCTGCATCGCGTCATGCGCGGCCCACTCCAGCACGTCGGCGGCATCCGGCGGTCCCTCGATCAGGATCGCATCGGGCGCGAACTCGCCGAGCGCCGTGACGAGACTGCGCGCGGAGCCGGGGCCGTGATGGCGGATTCCGAAGATCTGAACGTCAGCCATGCCGCTCTCCTCTGCTCGCGTCAGATTTGCTCGCGGCAGGCGCGATAGAGATCCTTCCAGCCGTCGCGCTCCTTGACGACGGTCTCGAGGTACTCCTTCCAGACGACGCGGTCCTGCACGGGATCCTTGACCACGGCACCGAGGAGACCGGACGCGAGATCGCCGGCTCGCATCACGCCGTCGCCGAAGTGGCTCGCGAGCGCCGAGCCGGAGTTGACGACCGAGATCGCCTCGGCCGTGCTCAGCGTGCCGGACGGCGACTTGATCTTCGTCTTGCCGTCGCTCGTGCGCCCGTCGCGCAGCTCGCGGAAGACCGTGACGACGCGTCGGATCTCCTCGAGAGGCGCCTTCTCGGCCGGCAGCTCGAGAGCTCGTCCGAGCTGCTCGACGCGCCGCTCGACGATGCGGGTCTCTTCCTCGAGGTCGTCCGGCAGCGGCAGGATGACGGTGTTGAAGCGGCGCTTCAACGCGCTGGACAGCTCGTTGACACCCTTGTCGCGATTGTTCGCCGACGCGATCACGTTGAAGCCCGGCGTGGCCTGCACCTCCTCCTTGAGCTCCGAGATCGGCAGCGTCTTCTCGGAGAGGAGAGTGATCAGCGTGTCCTGCACGTCCGAGGGCACACGCGTGAGCTCCTCGACTCGCGCCAGCTTGCCTTCCTCCATCGCCGCCATCATCGGGCTCGGGACGAGAGCGTCGCGCGACGGGCCGTGCGCGAGGAGCTGCGCGTAGTTCCATCCGTAGCGCAGAGACTCTTCCGGCGTCCCCGCCGTGCCCTGGATCATCAGCGTCGACGTGCCGCTGATCGCCGCTGCGAGGTGCTCGGAGACCCACGACTTCGCGGTGCCCGGCAGACCGTAAAGCAAGAGCGCGCGGTCGGTCGCCAGGGTCGAGATCGCGATCTCGATGAGCCGCCCGCGACCGATGTACTTCGGAGTGATCTCGACGCCGCTCTCGAGCGTGCCGCCGAGCAGATACGTCCGGACGGCCCACGGCGACAGCTCCCAGCCAGGCGGCCGTTGGCGATCGTCGCATTCCTTCAGCGCCGCGAGCTCCTCGGCGTACTCGTCCTCCGCGTGAGCGCGCAGGACCTTGCGGTCATCGGTCGCGGGTTTCTTGTTCGTTACCTTCTTCTTCTTCGCCATCGCTGTCCTCGGTAGATCGAGATGCGTCGTCGCAGAGAATCGCGTCGCGCATCTGGCGGCGAAAACGCAGCGTATCGAGCAGCTCTCGCACGATCGTCGACCACGCCGTGTCCTCCAGCAAGTGGCGGCCGAGGAGCAACACGGCACGCGGCGGGAGGGGGACGCGCAACACGCGCGCGAGAGCGCGAAACGTCTCGTAGACCCGGTAGTTCCGAACGGTCTTCTGCCCGGTGATCCTCTCGATGAGCCCCAGCACCGCATCGTGCACGGAGTCGCTCAGCAGGTCGTCTTGCGCCCAGGTGCCGAGCAGCTCTTCGGCCTCCTGCGGGGAAACGCGCGCGAGCCCGCGGGTCAACACGGCATCGCGTCGCTCTGGCGGCAGGACCCTCAGGATCTCCGCGTCCGAGCGACCGGCCTCGATGAAGGCTTCGGCCCACTCGATCGCGCGAAAGCGACAGCACGCGTCGGCCCAACCGTCCCACAGCACCTCGTGCCAATCGGTGGCCACCGCGGCTCGCAGCACCTCGGCGGGGGTGGTCTTCCAGTGCTCGGTCCAGAACGACGGATCGACGACGCTGACCTGCTGCCGCAGCCACCAGGCCTTCTTGCCGAGCCCCTTCGGTGGCTTCTCTTCGATGCCGTCGCGTCGCATCGAATCGTCGAGGTCGTCGGGAAGCGCGACCTCGAGCGTCGCCCTCCTGCCGACCAGCTTCGCCACGCCTCCTGGACTGTGCCAGCGGAGACGATCGACGAGTCGATCGCGCCTGCGCGCGGCCAGCCGTGAGCTCGCCAATCGGCCTAGCAGCCCCGCTGCAGCGCGTTTGACGCCCTGGCTGCGATCGTCGAGGCGCTCCTCGAGAAACGGCTCGTCGTCCATCGACAGGCCGCGATCGAGCGCCTGGAGAAGCGCCGTGCGCTCCCGCGCCCTCTCCTGAGACCAGACTTCGAGGAGGAGCTCTCGCGCAGCCCGTGGATCGCGCTCGCGTTCGGAGCGCAGATACGCGATCCGGTCGGCGACGGTCCCCTCGTCCCAGACGGAGCGCGTCGCCGTGGCGGAATCGTCGACGGACACACCTTCGACGCTCGACACGGTGCGAACGGGCAGCGCCGACCAACGCTCATCCTGCGCAGCCAGCCAGTGACCACGCGGCCCGACGATGTCGAGGATCGCGTCGCGCTCCTTCTTGTGACGCAGGGCTCGATCGAGAAGCGACGGCAAGGACGCGACGGCGGCCCGCTTGCCGGCCGCGCGCACGAGCTCGACCCACTCGACCGCGAGCGTCGAGCTGCGCTCGTCGCCGGTGAGAATCGACTCGAGGTGCATCGTCGCCCGCGCTCCGACGACGACGCGAGGGTCGTCCGCGCAGGGAGCCGGAAGGGACGCGCTCTCCAATCTCTCCGCGCCGCAACCGACGGCGCGCTGAGCCGTCGTCGCGGCGACGGCGTCGAGGAACGCGGCCTCGGCGTCGCCATGGCGGTGCTCCTTCGACTGACGCAGAAGCTCTCCGAGCCGCCCCTCGCCGTCCGGCAAGCCGGCACCTCGCTCCGTCCCGAGAAGCGCCGTCTTCACGATCGCTTGCCACATCGAATCACCGTCGCCCGCCATGCTGCGCCTCGCTCTTCGCCTACGCTGCCCCGTCCCACACATCGCCGAAGCAACCGAGCAACGCCAAGCCGTCACCGCCGTCCGCCGCCAGCGGCGTCAATCGATGGCCGTCCCATTCGCCGAAGAGGTCGATGGCGTGGCCACCGCTCGCGGCGAGGATCCTGTGCACGTCCGCACGCGGCGCCAAGCCGACCGCGCTGCCGCTGGCGTCCTGCACGAGCCAACGATCGCCGTCGCGGCGGGGCACGACGTCGCGAAGCGCCGCCGGATAGCGCCACAGCCAGGGGTTCGCGATCCGCGCGGCACGGAAGCCCTCGAGCGCCGCGTCGACGGACGTGAACGCGCCGAGCGATTCGCCGTCGCTCGGGCAGCTCGCCGCCTTCGCCTCCCCCTTGACCAACGCGCGCAGCGGCGCGAGTCCGGGATAGTGGACGAGCTCGGCCTCGTAGCACGTCCCCGGCATCATCGTCGAGAGGAACGAGCCGCTGCGCGGGGCGAACTCCAGCAGACACCCGAAACGACGCGCGTCATGCGCCCACAGCCAGGTCCGGCGCGTCTTCAGGTCGTTTTCATCGTCGACGTACAAGCCGAGGACGTGCCAGCGGTCGGCCACCGACGGCGCGGAGGCGAGGAGCTCGTCCTTCGATTGCGTCAGGCCGAGCTGCGCTCGCACCTCGTCGCGCGCGGCTGTCGGGAGAGCTTCGAGACGCGTCGCCGCTTCCGCCAGGAGGTGCAGCGCGCCGAGCTTCTCGAGCCAACGATCGCGCCAACCG
>CAYMRB010000187.1:0-18041 GCA_964392615.1 uncultured Planctomycetia bacterium
GCGATCGCCGTGTAGTCCGCGTTGATGTCCTCGATCCGCTCCTGGCTGTTGTCGACGAGGTCCATCTTGTTGACCGCGACGACGATGTGATTGATCCCGAGGAGCGACGAGATGAAGCTGTGCCGCTTCGTCTGCGTGACGACGCCATGACGCGCGTCGATCAGGATTACCGCAAGGTCACACATCGACGCGCCCGTCGCCATATTGCGCGTGTACTGCTCGTGCCCCGGCGTGTCGGCGATGATGAACTTGCGCTTCGCCGTCGAGAAGTAGCGGTACGCGACGTCGATCGTGATCCCTTGCTCGCGCTCAGCCTTGAGCCCGTCGGTCAGGAGCGCCGGATCGAAGTCCGTGTCGGTCGTGCCATGACGCTTCGAGTCCTGACGTACGGCCTCGAGTTGATCCTCGTAGATCATCTTCGAGTCGTACAGCAGCCGCCCGATCAGCGTACTCTTGCCATCGTCCACGCTGCCGCACGTCAGAAAGCGCAGCAACTCCTTGCGCTCGTGCTGCGCGAGATACGCGTCGATATCCGTCGCGATGAGGTCGGACTTGTGGGACATATCAGAAGTATCCTTCCCGCTTCTTCTCTTCCATCGATCCGGCCTGATCGAAATCGATCACGCGCCCCTGACGTTCGGAGTTCTTGGTCAGGAGCATCTCCTGGATGATCAACGGCAGCGTGTCGGCTTCCGACTCGACCGCTCCGGTGAGCGGATAGCACCCGAGTGTACGGAAGCGTACACACTTCATCTCCGGCGCCTCGCCGGGCTCGATCTCCATGCGATCGTCGTCGACCATGATGAGCACGCCGTCGCGCTCGACGACCGGTCGCTCCTTCGCGAGGTAGAGCGGCACGATCGGGATGCTCTCGAGGTGGATGTACTGCCAAACGTCGAGCTCGGTCCAGTTCGACAACGGGAACACGCGAATGCTCTCCCCGCGATCGGTCGTCGAGTTGTACACGTTCCAGAGCTCGGGGCGCTGGTTCTTCGGATCCCAGCGGTGGTTCCGGTCGCGGAACGAGTAGACCCGCTCCTTCGCGCGTGACTTCTCCTCGTCACGCCGCGCGCCGCCGAACGCCGCGTCGAAGCCGTATTGGGTGAGGGCCTGCTTGAGGGCCTCGGTCTTCATCACGTCGGTGTACTTCTTCGAACCGTGCGTGAACGGATTGATGCCGGCCGCGCGCCCCTCCTCGTTCGTGTAGACGATGAGGTCGAGACCGAGCTCATCGCGCACATAGCGATCGCGAAACTCGGTCATCTCGCGGAACTTCCACGTCGTGTCGACGTGCATCAGCCGGAACGGCGGCCGCCCGGGATGAAACGCCTTGAGCGCCAGATGAAGCATGACCGCCGAGTCCTTGCCGATCGAGTAGAGCATCACGGGATTCTCGAACTCGGCCGCCACCTCGCGGATGATGTGGATGCTCTCCGCTTCGAGGCAGCGCAGGTGAGTGAGCGGTAGCTTGCCGGTTTCGGCGTTCGTACTCACGGGACGGTGTCCTATTCTTGTGCGAAATAATCCCGGGCCTTGCGGCGACACGCTGCAGTAGATGTCGGCATACGACGCGCCGCGTCACACCCAGAGCGCGCGGACAATACACAGGGTCAACAGCATGACCAAGACGTTCAGAGGCAGGCCGACGCGCAGATAATCTCGGAATCGATAGCCGCCGGGTCCCATGACCATGAGATTCGTCTGGTAGCCGATCGGGGTGGCGAAGCTCGCCGAGGCGGCGACGGCGATCACGATAGCGCAGGCTCGAGGCTCGAGGTTCATGCGGGTGGCCACCTCGAGGCCGATCGGAAAGACCATAACTGCGGCCACATTGTTGGTCAAGATTTCGGTAAGCAGGTTCGTGACGATATACAGCACGGCCAGCGTGCCGATGGGCCCGGCGAGCGGCGCCACCGCCTCGTTCAGATAATTCAGCTGCGCGGCGAGGAACTCGTCGAGCTTCGTCTCGCTCATCGCCGCCGAGATCCCGAATGCGCCGGCGATGACGAAGAGTACCGAGAGGTCGAGCGATCGCCGCGCTTCACGAGGCGACAACCGCCCCAGGAACACCGCCGCAACAGCGGCCCCGAAGGCGACGACGGAGAGCGGCAACCACCCCATCGCGGCGCAGAGCACCGTGACGAAGAACAGGCCGAAGATCCACGGCCCACGCCGCGAGTCGACCGGCTCGCTGCGCTCGATCGGTGCGACCAGATAGAACTCGCCGCTGCCGACCCAATCGCGTGCGAAGCCCGCAGGCGCCTCCAGGAGGAGGAGATCACCCGTTTCGAGAGGGATGCGGCCGAGCGGTCCAGCCAACCTGCGCCCTGATCGGTGGATGCCGATGACGACCGCCTGGAACCGTTCCCGGAAGTCGACCTCCTTGAGACTGCGCCCGTGGAGCACGGAGTTCGCCGACACGACAGCCTCGAAGAGAGGCAGGTGAGGCGAATCGGCCTCAGCCCCGTTCAGGCGGCTCCCGTCGTTCTCCTCGCCGACCGGATCGACGACTCGGGCCAGCTCGTGATCTCGCAGCAGTCCGTCCAGCGCGTCGGCGCTGCCCGAGAACGCGAGGAGATCGCCCGCCTGCAGGACGAGATTCGGAGCGACGGGGCCGAAGAGCTGACCATCGCGAATGATGTGCGCGAGAAACGCGCCCTCGAGCTGACGCAAGCCGGCCGCCTCGACCGTGCGCCGATCGAGCGACGATCCTTCGGGAATGCGTAGCTCAAACTGATACGACCGCAGATTCTCCGTCGCTGCGCGAGCATGATCGGCACGCTTCGGGAGAAGCCGCTGCCCGATGACGAGGAAGTACACGAACCCGCAGATCGCGGCCGGCACGCCGATCCAGGCGAGTTCGAACATGCCGAGGGCCGGACGACCGCTGCGGACGAGCATTCCGGAGATCACGAGGTTCGTCGACGTGCCGACGAGCGTCGACATGCCACCGAGAATCGTCGCGTACGACAGCGGGATCAGGAGCTTCGACGGAGCGAGCCCGGCCCGACGCGCCCACTGCTGCACCTGTGGCACCAGGATCGCGACGAGGGGCGTGTTGTTGACGAAGGTCGAGAAGAACGTCGCCGGCAGCATCGTTCGCGCGAGCGCGGCGCTGGCGTTCGTCGATCGCGGACACATCAGCCCGTAGAGAAACGACAGGGCTCCCGTGCGCCGAACGACCGCGGCGAGAACGAACAGCGAGCCGATCGAAATCACGGCCTCTTCGGAAAACCCGGAGAGCCCTTCGCCGACGCTGACCGAGCCGGTGAGGAGGAGCACCGCCAGAGCCCCGAGCAGAATCATATCGGGACTGGCGACTTCGCGGACCAGGCATCCCATCGTCACGACGAGGACCGCCAGCGTCACCCACGCGGATGACGACAGCTGGCTCCAGGTCTCGAGATACGCCAGCAGGCCCACCCAATGCATCGGGATCCCCCGGCTACTCCCCGCGGAAGATGCTCACCCAGTCCCGCGACGGATCACCGAACGCGACGATGGACGGGTTGCGCAAGTTCTCGCGGTTATACTCCAGACGCTTCCCGTCGAGGTCGGTCAAACCGCCCCCGGCGACCTCCAGAACGCATTGTGCGGCGCCGGTGTCCCACTCCATCGTCGGAACGATGCGCGGGTAGAAATCGGCCCGCCCCTCGGCGACGAGGCAGAACTTGAGCGAGCTCCCCATGCTGGTCTTCTCGGCCCCTTCGAGCCGCGCGAGGAACGCTTCGACCTCGGGGCCAGCGTGGTCCTTGCTCGCGACGACGACGAGGCGCTCGAGGTCGGCTTGCCGCGTCGAGATCGGCTCAGGGTCACCGTCCGCTTCCACGCGGAATGCGCCGCCGTTCCGATTGGCGTAGTACGTAACGCCCGTAACCGGAACGTGAACGACGCCGAGGACAGGAGCGCTTCCCTCGACGAGCGCGATGTTGACCGTGAACTGCCCGGTCTCCTTGAGGAACTCCTTGGTGCCGTCGAGCGGGTCGACGAGCCAGAACGTCGACCATGACCGCCGCGCGGCGATCTCCATCGTCGACGACTCCTCGGAGAGCACCGGAATGTCCGGAGAGATATCGCCAAGCTGCGCGATGATCTCGTTGTGAGAGGCCTTGTCCGCCAGCGTCAGCGGCGAGTCATCCGCCTTGCGCTCGACGGCTCCCGATCTCCCGTAAAACTCGAGCGCGGCCTTGCCGGCGCGCGCTGCGACCGAGACGGCCTGCTCCAAGAGCTGTTCTGGATCGGGTGCGCTCATCGTCGAATCGGAACTCCAGTCGCCGCCCGGACGGATAGTCGTCCCGGGCCTCCTTCCAGGGGTTCGGCCGAAGGCCGGCAAACATAGAGCAATTCGCGCCGAAAAGACAGTTTCGGGCGCCGCGCGGCCAGACGGGAGCGGCATCCGGTTCCGCGCCTCGAGGCTTCGACGTGGACCGACTTTGCCGGACGATCGTCATTTCACCCGAAACAGCGCCTCGCGGCCGCGGGCTGCATCGAGCATTCGCCCGACGTCCTCCTCGAGCACGTAGCCGCGCGCGACGAGTCGCCGAACCGCGGCGCGATACTTCTCGAAGTAGTCGGCGAACCCCTCGTAGCGTTCGAGAATCGCCGGACGCGGATCGCCGTTCGCGGCGCGCTCTTCCCCGGTGCGCGCGAACGGCACGTAGAAACCCTGCAGGCTGAGCAGCTCCGTCTCCGCGCCGATAGATCGGTGCCGCAGGTTCCAGCTCCCGTACGTCGCGAGCGGCACCGACACGCTCGGCAACATCAGACCACCGCGCTCGTTGTCGTCGGAGGAGTACGCGAGCACTCTCACGAAGTAGAAGCCGCGGCGCTCCGGCGGTTCGATACTCGTCCGTCGGTGCTGCAGGAACTCCGGACCGCGATGGAGGAACTCGGGCTCCTGGATCACTCGCGGATACCGCACTCCCGGCAGCGCTCTCCAGCCGCTCTCCGTCTCACGCCAATCGACGAGCGTGCCGTCCGCGATGCGCGGGTACGCGCTCGGCGGCGGCTCGGTGCCGTCGCGCACCCACGCGTCGAGCCGCAGGACGAGCGCCCGCATCAGTGGTCGATAGTCCGCCGGGTTCGCAGGCAGCTGCCCCCGCGAACGAGGCCGGGGCGTGCCGCTTCCCGGGCCGTGCTGCGTACCGGCGAAGGTGTAGATCCGCACCTCGGGCGGGATCTCCGCGTCGCGCTGGCCGCGAGGATCCGTGTGAACGAGCGAACCGCTGCGATGCCAGTACTCCGATGACGACTGCGTGTGAAAGACCTTCGGCACGGTGTCGGTCGAGCGAGATCGCCGCAGGATGCCGCCGACGCGACCGGTGAACGGATCGCGCTCGTCACCGTACGCGAACGGAAAGACATCGGCGGGGTACAGATGGTTATCGTGCTGCGCGTTGTGGCGCGTCGGCGATGCAAAGCGGTGATTGAAGAACCCGAGCCCCGCCCCTGCGACGTGCGGAATGATCCCGTCGAAGACGCGGCGACCGGACTCGTCGCAGTTGAACCCGTCGTAGACGAACATCCGCAGGCACCGCCCGCTCTGGGAGGTGCCGAAGCCGAGCGCGCGACGCGCCGCGGGCTTGCCATCGGCGAGCCGCACCGGATTGCGCTCGTCCGTGACGTTCTTGAGGCAAGAGATCAGGTCGCGCATGCCGGCGAGGCCGAGGCCCTGGACGATCGGCCCCTCCGCCTCGTAGATCAGCTCGTAGATGCACCCGGCCTGAAAGCCGCCGGAGAGCACGAGGTCGATCTTCGGAAGCTGAGCGCGCACGCCATCGTGAGTCGGCCAGCTCTTCTCCAAGCGCCACTGCTCGCGCGGAATCGGCACGCGTGCGTCCTTCTCGAGCAACCGCCACGTCAGCGTCGCGCCCCGTTCGCCCGGCCGGGTCGGCTCGTAGCTGCCGTGATTCCTCCAATGGGCGATCGGCAGCCGCTCGGCGTCGCTGTCGGGGCACATCTCCGCTCGCACGACGCCGCGAATGGGTAGGCCGCCCTGCGTCGCCACCGGTGCCCGCAGGCACAGCCGACGCCCGTCCGGGATCAGCTCGGCGATCCAGCCGCTCCACGCGACGATGAATCCGTGACGCTCGAAGAAGCCGTCGCCTCCTCCACCGACGACGCCGAGGCAGGTCGGGTTGCCGCGGTTGTTGACGTCGTAGAAGACCGCGCCGTTCGCCTTGGAGAGGTCCCGCGGCGCGAGAATCTCGATGTCGGCCGCGAACTCCACGCGCCCGTCGTCGTTGCGAGGAGCGAGATCGATATCGACGATCCGGCGGTTGCGAGGGTGAGTGGGATCGACGGCGAACCACGCTCGACCTCGCAGCCTCTCGTACGGGCCGCGATCACCGAAGGAGCGCCCGCCGGCGTGGACGGCGCGGCGGAAGATCTCGACGCGCACGACCTCGGCGGTCGCGAACGGACTCGACACGCAAAGCCAGGCGAGGGCGACCCAGAGCAGGGATCTGCGGGCAGCCGTCAACATCCTTCGAGGTCCTCCGTCAGGAGCGGTGGTCGCCGCCCGGTCCGTCCGATTCGACCAGGCGAGCCTGAATCGAATCCGGATCGTAAACGCAGCCCCCCCACGTCCCGCCGCTCGCGGCCTGCAGGATCGCCCACAGCCGCGTGTCATCCGGCAAGTCGGCGTCGGGCGCGAGGTCAGCGCGCGGCGGACGCGCCGCGAGTCGCCGTGCGCCTTCGGTCGGGTCGAACGTCTCGTCGCCCTCGCCGACCAGGTCGACGCTTCCTTCGAGCTTGCCCCGATCGATCACGAGGCGAACGCGGTCACCGTCGCGTAGTCGGCCGATCGGCCCGCCAGCGAGCGCCTCGGGGCCGACGTGTCCGATGCACGCGCCGGTCGAGACACCCGAGAAGCGCGCATCCGTGACGACCGCGACGCGCTTGCCGAAGCTCAGATAGCGCAGAGCCGACGTGATCTGGTACGTCTCCTCCATGCCGGCTCCGAGAGGGCCGCGGCAGATCAGCACGACGACATCGCCCGGCTGCACAGCGTCGGGCCCCGAGCTCTTGATCGCGGCGATCGCGTCCTTCTCGCGCGTGAAGACGCGAGCCGGCCCGGTCATGCGGAAGACGCCATCCTCACCGACGACGCTCGAGTCGATCGCCGTCGCCTTGATGACCGCCCCCTCGGGAGCGAGATTGCCCCGCGGGAATACGACGGTGCTCGTCAGACCGCGGTCACGCGCGCGAGAGGGCGAAAGGATGACGTCGTCGGGATCCACGCCGTCGAGCTCGGCGAGGAGCTCCCGGGCACGCCGACGCGCATCGCTGCCCTCCCACCACTCGAGCACGCGGCGCAGCGGAACGCCGCTGACCGTCTGCACGTCGAGGTCGAGCAAGTCGAGCTCGCGCAGCCACAGCATGACCTCCGGGACGCCGCCGGCGAGAAACACGCGGACGGTCGGATGTCCGACAGGGCCGTTCGGAAGAACGTCGACCAGTCGCGGCACGCGACGATTGACTGCGATCCAGTCCTCCACGGAAGGCCGACGCAGACCGGCCGCATGCGCGATCGCCGGCACGTGCAGCAGCAGATTCGTCGAGCCGCCGAACGCTGCATGAACCGCCATCGCGTTGCGCACCGCGCTGTCGCACAGCACGTCGGCGAGCTTCGCGCCACGCCGGCGCAGCGTCCATAGAGCGCGCGCCGATCGACTCGCGATATCGAGCCAGGCGCGGCTTCCCGACGGCGCCAACGCCGAGTGCGGCAGCGCCATGCCGAGCGCTTCGCCGACGACCTGGGCCGTCGCGGCGGTGCCGAGGAATTGGCATCCGCCGCCCGGCGACGCGCACGCTCGGCAACCGACGTCGGCCGCCTCCTCGAGCGAGATCTCGCCGTGCGCGTAGCGCGCCCCGATCGATTGGATCTGCCCCGCATCCTCGCCGTCTCGCGGCGGCAGCGTGACGCCGCCGGGAACGAGCACGCTCGGCAGATGCGCACAGCCCGCCAGCGCCATCATCATCGCGGGAAGCCCCTTGTCGCACGTACCGATGCCGATCACGCCGCCAGCCGTCGGGAGCGACCGGATCAGCCGTCGCAGGACGAGCGCCGCGTCGTTGCGGAACGCGAGGCTGTCCATCATCGCGGGCGTCCCCTGCGATCGGCCGTCGCACGGATCGGTGCACGCGCCGGCGAACGGAATGGCGCCGAGCCCGCGCAGCTCTTCGGCGGCCCGCCTCGCGAGCAGCCCGACCTCCCAGTGGCCGGTGTGGTAGCCGAGGGCGAGCGGTGTGCCGTCCGGCTCGCGGATGCCGCCCTGCGTGCTCAGAATGAGCGCTTGCTCGCCACCGAGCCGGGTCGGATCCCAGCCCATGCCGACGTTCTGGCTCAGCGCGAAGAGGTCGCCGCTCGGACTCTCACGCAGCATCTCGGGGGTGAGCGGCAGCTCGCCCGCCGGACCGTCGGCGGTCGTCTCGAGACGATCGAGCGCGGCGGAGCCGTCGACGAGGTCGGTGAATTCGAAGGACGGTGACGGCGTGGTCATCGGTCGCGATACCTCTTGTCGGCACGATGGCGAGATCGACCACTCGAGTCGAGGGAAAACCGGGCTGTTGATCCCCGCTCGAGCGCCCACTACGATTCCGGCCATGCTGCCCGAAATGCTGAAGGCGATCGACGCGCGCCGGCGGATCTACCTGCTTCGCCACGGCGACGTGAGCTACTTCGACGCCGACGGTCAACCGGTCCATCCCGAACGGGTCGAGCTCGAAGCCGCCGGGCATCGACAGGCGGAGGCCGCCGGCGATCTGCTGGCGAACGTCGACCTCGATCGCATCGTGACGAGCGGCCTGCCGCGCACCGTGCAGACGGCCGAGCATCTCTGCCGCGGCCGCGACCTCGGTCTCGAGGCGCGCGCGGATCTGCGCGAGATCGAACCGGGCCCCATGGCCGACCTCGAGCCCGAAAGCGCCGCGTTCCCGCACCTCGTCGCGAGCTCGTTCCGCGACGGGATCTCCGCCGACGCGCAGTTCCTCGGCGGCGAACGCTACGGCGCGCATCGCGAGCGCGTCCTCGCCGTCTTCCGGACGCTGCTCGGGGATCCATCGTGGCGCGAGATGGCCATCGTCGCTCACGGCGGCACCAATCGCGTCATCCTCGCCCATGCGGTGGGCGCAGACTACGCGGCGTTCGCGAACCTCGAGCAGGATCCCGGCTGCGTCAACATCATCGACGTCGACGCCGACGGCTCGTGCCTCGTACGCCTGATGAACTCCACCCCGTGGTGCGCGGCGAAGGAAGAGCTGCGAATGACATCGATGGAGCGGATCGTGGCCGTGGCCGGCTGGATCGCGCCGCAGCTCGTCGACGAGGGCTAGCGTGACGGATTCGGAGTCGGGGTCGGCGTCGGTGACGGGGACGGGGACGGGGACGGAGCCACGCGGTGAGTCCAACGCGCACCCTAGCGCGAGAGGCTGCGGCGCGCGCAGCGAAGAGCCGATAGCACTCATGCGGGGCCGGCGCCGATCGCATCGACGGCGCGATATCGGCCCTCGGCTCAGCTCCACGTTTTGCGATCACACCCGTGCCGACCGTCTCCGTCGTCATCGTCACCTGGAACAGCCTCGACTACCTGCCGCGCTGCTTCGGCTGCCTGTCGCGCCAGCACGGAGCCGAGATCGAGGTCATCGTCGTCGACAACGGCTCGACCGACGGCAGCGTCGAGTGGCTGCGCACGGCGCCCGAGGTCAGCCGCATCATCGAGAACGACGGCAATCTCGGCTTCTGCGTCGCGAACAACCAGGGCATACGGGCGGCGCACGGCGACTACGTGCTGCTGCTGAACACCGATGTGTTTCTCGACGAGGGCTGCATCGCGACGCTCCTAGCCGACCTTGAATCCGACCCGACCCTCGGCGCCGCTGGCGGCAAGCTGCTGCGCCCGATCGAGGGCGGCGCGACGGCAACGGACGCGACAATCGACTCGGCCGGCGAAGCCATCTTCACAACGCTCCGCATGGTCAATCGCGGCGAGCGCGAGCCCGACCGCGGCCAGTACGACGACCGGGAGGAGATCTTCGGTCTGACGGCCGCCGCGGTCCTCTACCGTCGCGCGATGCTCGACGACGTGAGCATCGACGGAGACGTCTTCGACAGCGACTTCTTCGCGTATCTGGAGGACTCCGACCTCAACTGGCGCGCTCGCCTGCTAGGTTGGAGGTTCCTCTACGACCCCGCCGCCGTCGGCCTCCATGTGCGACAGCACGCGACCGGACGAAGTCGAACGATCCAGCGCCACGCGCTGGCCAATCGCTACCTCAGCATGGCGAAGAACGCCGGCTGGCGAGATCTCGCGCGCTGGCTGCCCCACCTGGCGATCTACGAGCTCTTCCGCCTCGTCAAGCTCCTCGCGCGACAGCCGCGCATGCTGCTAGCCTACGGCAAGGTGTTTCGCAAGATGCCTGCTGCGCTCCGCAAGCGCCGCGTGATTCAGGCGCGACGCCGCGTTGGTGCCGATTGGTTGCGCGATTGGGCTGTGGCGGAGAACTACGCGGGCCAGGTCCTCTACCGCTGCGGCCTGGCGGCCAAGCCGCCCGATGCGGACGCGGCCGCGACCACCCGCCGCCGCGCCTCGTTGCGCCGCGAGACCGTCGAGGTCTGAGCCGGCCGACTACAGCTCGCGCAACGCGGCGAGCAGGCGGTCGACCTCCTCCGTCGTGTTGTAGTGCAGGAAGCCGACGCGGACGAGGCCGCCCGGCTCGAGATCGAGCGCTTCGGTCAGCGGCTGCGCATAGAAGTTGCCATCCCAGACGAAGATCCCGCGCGCGGCCAGGTGCTCGGCGACGGCTCGCGTGCCACAGCGGAAGTGTGTGAACGAAACGGTCGGCGCGCGCTCCGCGCTCCGCGGGTCGGTGATCCCCCACACGCGCACGTCGTCAATCGTCGCCAATCCTTCGAGCAGACGCTGCACAAGACCGCGCTCGTACGCGCCGATGAGCTCGAACGCGGCCATGAGAGCCTCGCGTCGGCTCGCGCCGAGCCCGGCGATGTCCTGCCCCAAGTCGGCGATGTAGTCGACGGCGGCGAGCGTCCCGGCGATGCCCTCATGGCTCTGCGTACCGGTCATCCAACGATCGGGCAACGTCTCCGGCGGCGGTCGAAGCTTGTACGCGGGAAGAGACTCCATGTGCTGGCGCTTGCCGTACAGGACGCCGACGTGGGGCCCGAAGAACTTGTACGCCGAGCACGCGAGGAAGTCGCAGTCCCACGCCTCGACGTCGAGCGCCGCATGGGGGGCCTGGTGGACGGCGTCGAGAAAGACGAGCGCACCGACGTCGTGCGCGAGACGAGTGATCTCGGCCACCGGATGCACCGTCCCGACCGCGTTCGACGCACAGCCGACCGCGACGAGACGCGTCTTCGACGAGAGCTTCGAGCGCAGGTCATCGAGATCGACCGTGCACTCCGGCTGACAGATCTCGACCTGTCGCACGACGGCGCCCGCGTCGCGAGCCGCGAGAATCCACGGCGTGAAGTTCGCGTCGTGCTCGCCACGACACACGACGACCTCGTCGCCAGCGCTCCACGTCTGCGCAAGCGCTCGCGACAGCGCGAAGGTCAGCGTCGTCATGTTCAGCCCGAACGACACGAGGTCCGGATCGGGCGATCCGACCAGATCGGCCACGGCGCGGCGCGCCTCGACGAGCAGCGCGTCGCTCTCGAGGCTCGTGACGAACGCACCGCCATGGTTGGCGTTCATGCCGTGCAGGTACGCGCAGACCGCATCGACCACGCTCTGCGGCACCTGGCTGCCGGCGGGACCGTCGAGAAACGCGATGGGACGGCCGTTCAGCTCACGCGACAGCGCGGGAAACTGACGGCGGACGGATTCGACGTCGAGGACTTGCGACATGATGAGGTGCTGGCGTACTGTTCTTGGAACTCGTTAGATAGACGATTCGACGAGATCGAACCGACGACACCGAGAGTGGTACCACTCGCGCCGGTTCGAGCGCAATCCCGCGCCGGCCGCCGGAGCGAAAAGGGGATGAAGTTCCTGCCGTCCCGCAAGACCGTCCTGAGGATCGCCGTCGCGACGATCTGCGCTCTTGTCGTGTTCGTCGTCGTGGCGTGGATCGTGACGTCGACCACCGCCACCGAGCGGGTCGTCTCGCCCGTGGTTTCTCACGACGCGTCGATGGTCGCACCGGCCATGCCGGCCGATGACGACACGATCGCCGTCATGACGGTGAACCTCGCACACGGCCGCGGCGTCGGCTGGCATCAGCTGCTGCAGACCGGCGGGCGGGCGCGCTCCAATCTCGACGCGGTCGCGACGGTGCTCGAACGCGAAGCGCCCTGGGTCGTCGCGCTGCAGGAAGCCGACGGGCCGTCGTTTTGGAGCGGCTCGTTCGACCACGTCGATCACGTCGCCAGTGCGGCGCGCTATCCGTGGTCCGTGCACGGAGAACACGTCCGCGGCGCCGGTCTGTCGTACGGCACCGGCGCCCTGTCGCGCACTCGCGTCAGCGGCGCTCGAACGCACACGTTCGAACCGACCCCGCCGACGTTCGCGAAGGGCTTTCTGCGCGTCACGTTCCTCTGGCCGGCGACGGCGCGCGAGGTCGATCTCGTGTCGGTCCACCTCGACTTCTCGCGAGCCGGCGTGCGCGCGGCGCAGATCGACGCGATGATCGAGCAGCTCTCCGAGCGCCAACGCCCGTTGATCGTCGCGGGAGATCTCAACAGCGAGTGGGACGACGATCCGTCGCCGGTACGCCGTCTCGCCGAAACGCTCGACCTGCAGGCGTTTCGTCCGGACGCCGACGACCTCGCGACATTCCCGACCCTGGGCACGCGGTTGGACTGGATCCTCGTCTCCGCCGAGATCGAGATCGTGTCGTCGCGCGTGCTCGACGATCCCGTCTCCGACCACCGGCCGGTCATCGCACGGCTGCGGCTGCGGTCGCGCTGAAGGGGCACCGCTAGCGCGCTACCCACGACCTGAAGCGCCGTCGGTGGCTGCGGATGAAATCGACGAAGGCCGTCCGGGCTGTCGTCAAGGTCTCGTCACCGCGTCACTCCCCGGTGGCGGCCGCGCGCAAGTCGGCGACCGATACGCTTCGAACGACGCCCAGAGCGACAACCTCGCCGCGCCCGGCCAAGGCCCTGTCGGGACGCGTCGCTAGACGCGCCAGATCGGCTGTCGCGAAGCGGAATTCCGCCGGCTCTTGCGCGGTACCGGGCCAGCGCGGCGACGACTGGCGCGCGAGCCACTCGAGCGCCTCGGCCTCGTCCGGAAGATGGAGCTCGTCGTTCTCCGCGTCGGCCTCGACGGCCGATCGAGCCCAGCTGTCGGCGCGCACCTCCGCGAGCGCCACCCACGCCGCCGCGGCGGCGGCGGCGCCCGCCGCGCTATCGTCGTCGGGCGATACGATGGCGCCGAACTCGACCGCGGCCAACTCCGCGGCCTGCGCTTCGCCGCCATATCGCGCGAGCACGTCCTCTCGTCGCCACGGGACATCCGCCGCACGCTTCGCGGCCCTCGCGCTACACACCTCGAGCCCCTCGAGCGCGCCGGCAGACCAAGTGTCGACACGCGCGAGCAGCTCGCGGAGCGAGTCGGTCAACAACTCGAAAGTGCTCGGATCGACGGCTGCTGGTGATGTCGCCGCGACCTCTCGGAGCGTCGCGACGCGACCGCCACCACCCGGCGATTTCGCGATGCGGCTCTTCCAGCGGACCGCGATCAGAAGCCCCGCGACACCGCCGAGAACGGCGGCGGGGAAGCTTGCTCCCGGTGTGGCCAGCGTTCCGCCGATCAGATGGCCGACGACGAAACCGAGCGGCACGAGGGCCAGGCGAGCGAACACGGCAACGATCGGCTCAGCCGCTGCCCTCCGTCCCAGCGCGTCCGGCTTGTCGACGTCCTCTCCATCGGCCTCGTTCCCGGCCGCGTCCGGAACAGCGCGGGGAGTGACGATCGGCACCTCCTCCGCGCTCGCCTCGGCACGGGCGGCCTCGATGAGATCGTTCAGGACCGCTCGTTGATCGGCGAGGGTTCGCGACGGAGCCAGCGCCTGGGCTCCGGAAGAACCGACGACTCCGAACTCGCGCAAGGCGCGGTCGACCGCTGCCGCGACGCTCGACGGACCGAGCGCGTCGGAGTCGAGCCGTCGCGCCAGATCACAGGCGATGACCGGAGCGCGTTTTCCGAGCACGGAGGTAGCCGCTCCGGACGCTCCGATCTGCTCGCGCAGTCGGGCGAGAAACTCGACCTTCAGGGCGCGTTGCGCGTCGGACGGATCGAAGCGCGTCGATGTGATACCGACCGCAACCATCGCGTCGCCGAAGATGGCGTCGACGCCGTCCGCCTCCGCGAGGATCGACAGGAGGAGAATCTCGTCGGCGCCTGCGGACCTTCCCTCCTGATCGACGAGGATGCAAGCGGCACTGAGCAGACCTCGCTCGCGGGCGCCCTCGACCCATCGGAGACCTCGAACGGCGTCCTCCTCAGGGACGCCTCCCGCGGTCGGCAGCGTGAAGATTCCGTCGATTCGCGGCGGCGTCACCCAACGTCGCCGGTCACCCCGCAGCTCCTCCAGGAGGCCGAGCACGACGGCCGTGGATTCGGTGCCGCCGAGCGTCACGACGAGACGCACCCGTGGCCGTGAGCACGGAGCCTGTGGTGTGTCGTCGGATGCGAGCGACCGATCCGCACTCGCGAGTGCAGCGCGACGGAGCGCATCGCGCGCCGCGGTGACCGCGTCGCCGAGCTCGCTGAGGTGATCGTCAGCCCCCGTGCCCCGCAGCCGGAATCCGGCCGCCGTCCCGTGAACGGAGGCGAACACGGCAGGCACCTGCCCCAAACGTGCACCCAACGCCTGAGCCCAACGATCCCGCAGCGCCTCGGCGCCCGGCCCGATGAAGCAGTGGATGGTCGGTTCGGGGCTCACCGGAGAGATCTTCCCTTTGCGGCGGTCGAACGGCCCGTCCGTCCGACCTGCTCGCCCGATTCTACCAGCTTCGCAGGCCCCGCTACGAATGCCTCTCGGGGGATCGAGCGGCGTGCTCGGCAAACGGCAGGTTCGATGCGGTGATCGGCAGCTGTTCGAAGCGCGCGGGATCGACCCAGTCGATCGCCTCGTGCCATAACGCCCGAGGCGTACCGCGAACGATCGTCGCCGCGTACAGGAACAGCCTCACATGAATGTGCGGGTAAGTGAACTCGGTCGTCGCCAATCGCTCGCCGACCTCCACGTCGACGTCGAGCTCTTCCAGCAGCTCACGGGCAAGCGCCGCCTCGTGAGACTCGCCGGCCTCGACCTTGCCGCCCGGAAACTCCCACTCACCCGCGACGTTGCTACCGGTCGGCCGGCACCCGAGAAGCCACGCGCCGTCACACCGGATCGCCGCGGCGACGACGTCGTAGACCGGTATCGATGTCGCACTCACACTCGTCCTCCACGCGCGAAGAACGCGTCATGGTACACGAGGATCGCGACCAGCCCCATGGCCGGTTTTCCCGCTCGATCAACGTCGTCGACGCGCGACAGGAGTGCCGGCGTCAGCCGCCGATCCGCTCGAGCGTGCGCCGGATCGCCGTCGTCGCATCGCGACTGCGCACCAGATCGTAGCCGCCAAACGAGTCCGGCAGCGCGTCTGCCTCGCGCCACTCGACGAACCGTAGCTCGTCGATGAGCAGGACCGTCGTGCCTTCCGTCGGCGGTTCGAGCCCGAGGTAGATCATCGTCGCGTTCGGCTCGAGGTCGCCGGCGCCGACGAAGATGGCCGCCGGCACGTCGAAGACGACGTCGTGCCATGCGCCGTCGTTCTCGATATCGAGCGCCAGGCTGCGACTCCGCAGAAGGCTCGAATCGGGATCGGAGGTCGGGTTCGTGTCGTCGAAGTCGTAGACGTCGAAGCGTACGAGCGGCTGCCCCTGGCCCGTCAGGCGCGCGCGGCAGACAAGGCTGTAGCTCGGCGGCCCGTCCGCCGGATCGACACCTCCGCCGACGAGCTCGCGGTACACGCGGTGACGCAGAAACGGCACGCGCGCCAGCGTCCGCACGAGGACCCGCGATCGGTTCGACGCATGGCGCTGCAGGCGCAACGCGCGCACGCCCTCCGGCGCGTCGGACGGAATGTCGATCCGCTTGTACGAATCGTTCGTGCTCCAGTGGATCCCGCCCCGCCCCTGGCCGTCTGCCGCCAGGTCCTCGAAGTCGCCCCAGCGCAGGAGGTCGCGTCCGAGATCGACGCCGGGAAGCGCCGCGCCACCCGGTGCCCGAGTGCGCGTCAAGGCAGGAGAATCGAGCTCGATGAGCACGCTGGGCTCGAGCGTGACGACCAGCTGACGCGATGCGGCGGGTCCACGCACCAGTCGCGCCGTGCCGCGCTCGAACACGAACTGCGGCGCCTCGGCGTCGGGCACGGGCGCACGCAAGACCTTGCGGACGACGCCGTCGATGCGCTCGGAACGCGCGGGTTCGAGCGATCGCTCATGGAGCATCCGAATGATGCCGCGCGCCGCCGAACCGACGACCGGAACCGGCCGGTAGAGGTCGAGCGCCGTCGGCAAGACGCGAGCCTCGACGAGCGAGGTCTCCTCGAACACGACTCGCAGCACGGCCGAGTCGAACGTCGCGAGGAAGTCCTGATCGAAGATGAAGTTGCCGAGGCTGTATGCGATCAGCCGCCCCTTGTACCACTCGAGCCCCTGCAGCACGTGCGGATGGTGGCAGATGACGAGGTCCGCTCCCGCGTCGATCGCGCCGTGTGCGGCGGACTCGACGAACTCTGACTTCACATCGAGGAATTGGAATCCGCTGTGCAACTGAACGACGACGATTTCCGCGCCGGAAGCGCGCATCGCGGCGACGTCGGCGATCACGCGAGCATGGCTGTGAGGATTCGCGCCGCCGTGACCGCGGCGTGCGACCCAGTCCTGCAACTCGGGGTAGACGGCACTCAGGGCCGTCCAGAGCTGGGCGAGCTCTGCCTCCGTCGCGACGGTGGGCTCGACCGCCTCGAACAGGCGCCACATCGCGCCGATGCGCCGCAGGGCAGTCGGAATCGTCACGCTCGCTCCCGCGAAGCCGAACGCACGTAGCTCGTACTGCCACGCCTCCTTCCCGTCGAGGTCAGCGGGTGTCGGAGCGGCGGCATCGGGCAGGCTGTCGTTGACGAAGTCGCCGTTGACGCTCGTGTAGGACGCGCAACCGATTCGATATCCAGCCACGTCAACGACAAGAGGTACAGCTGCCGACGTCGGATCCGTTCCCGCCCCGACGCGAGGAATCCCGGCCGCATCAAGGTGAGCGAGCGTCGCGGCGAGACCCGGCTCGAGCCAATCTCGCGTGTGGTTGTTACCCAGCGTCACGACATTGGCACGGAGCGCCTTCAACGCTTCGATGATTTCCGGCGCCGACTGCAGCAGGAAGCGCTTGCGCGGGTAGGCCGCCGACGCCGGCAGCGTTCCGACGACACTCTCGAGGTTGAGCGATCGCACGTGCGCGGCGCTGAAGAGCGGCACGATGGGTGCGACAACGGCCCGAGCGCTCGCGCCACCATCGCCCGTGCGGACGACCGCCGTCACGTCGAGCGTCGGATCGAGATAGCGGCGCCCCATCATCACATCGCCGGCGAAATTCATGACGATGCGCCGTTCGCCCAGCGCGCCCTGATCGGCGAGCAATCGCACGGCGATTCGAGCGGTCGCGTTTTCTCTTCCGACGACGACCGGCTCTGCCAGACAACCAGGGGCATCGACGACCACGAGCCGCGGCTGGTCGAGACCGACGAGCGCGATGCGGCCGTCGCCACCCGCGCTGGCAGCCATCTCGACGCCTTCCGCGCCGGACGCGACGAACGCATCGCCGACGGCCGCACCGTCTTCGTCGAAGACCTCGAGAACGACGTCGAACGTCGGCGCGGGCGCCGAAGGTGCATCGGCCGGGTCGCTCGACGAACCCGAGCCGCCTTGGCCACAACCAAACACGACGAGACACACCCCGATGGAGCAGGCGGCGCGCCACCAACGTCCGATAGATGTCCGTACCACTCGTTCCTCTCGAATTTCTAC
>CAYMRB010000188.1:0-18029 GCA_964392615.1 uncultured Planctomycetia bacterium
CGATCGCGCGGGCGACGCGTACGGCGGCTACTCGTTCGCCGACATGACCGCGCTGCAGATGACCGACGCCGGGTCGAGCCTGACGTTTCGCATCGACTTCGCGACATCGCGGCCCGAGGGTATTCACGGCAGCATCCTGCTCGACCTCGACGGCGATCGGCGCACGACCGGAGCGAACGCCGTTCCCGAGGCGTCGATCGATTTCCACATCGCGATTCTCGGCATCTGCCAGGCGCAGTACTTCGGCCCGCCCGGCGGCCCGATCGCGGTCAACCTGAGCTGCTGGCTCAGCCGCAACAGCTTCTACGTTCGACTGCCGTCGCGGGTGCTGCCGGCGTCCGCACGGAGCATGGAGATCGCCGCGGTCGCGTCGGTCGACTTCCTCTGCGGCGGTCGCGACCGCGTGCCGAACGCCGGCTATCTGAGCCGAGCAACGGGTCGCGTCGAAGTCGAACGCGGTCCGAGCTATCGCCCGCGTCGCGCGCTCAGCGACCCGCGCGGCGACGCCGGCGCGCCCGTCGATCTGCGCGGCGTCGAGACGCGCTTCGAGGGCGAGCACCTGGTCGTGCGCGTGCACTACCACCACTCGATCGAGGCGCGGGCCATCGCGGACGTCAGCATCGGCGGCGTCCACCTCGACCTGGATGGCGACCTCCTCACCGGCTTCCAGAACGCCGGCGGCGACTTCCCGACGTTCGGCGTCGACGCGTTCGTGCACTACGAGATCTACCCGTGGGCGCTCGGCGGCAGTGTCGAGGTCAACCTGACGCTGCCCGATCCCCGTCGGCCGGCCGAAGTGATGCACGTGCAGATCGGCAAGCTGTCGTCCGACAGCGCGTACCGGCGACAGGGCAATATGGTGGAGTTCACGATTCCTCTCGCGCTCCTCGCTTCGGTGACGCGGGAGTCGGTCCTGCTCGTCGACACGCTCGAGGCGTTCAGCGGCGACTTCGATCGCGCGGTGAACACCGGCGGCATGCGCCTTTGCGACGGCGGCGTCGTACCGTTTCTGCGCTGGCGCACGCCGGAGTACCGGGTTACGGACCCGGCCGGTGACTCGTACGCGTTCGGACGCGACAACGACGACCTGGTCGCCGTCCGCGCGTGTCACTACGACGAGGGCCTGCTACTCGAGGTGCGCTACACCGACCTGCAGTTCATCGGCGAGGCGCTGACGGCCGTCCACCTCGACACGGACGCGAACCCGCGCACCGGCGAGTCGACCTTCAACGCCGCCGGCAACACGCGCATGGGAATCGAGCGGACGCTCGTGTACCAGCTCTCGAGCTCGTCGGGCGCACGACCGGTCGGGCGCAAGCGCTCGAACGGCAAGACGACATACTACGGCGGCAGCGCGGGCGGCGTAACGTTCACTGCGATCGAGGTCGACGGGTCGAGCGGCGACCTGATCCGCGGCATCAACGCGCTGTGCTCGCTCAATCTCGTCGCGGAGCGCGCTCGGCTGACGATCCCGTACCGCCTGATCGACGCGCGCGGTGCGATCGACATCCACGCGTGGACGATGAGCGGCGCGTTCGGAGCGGTGAGCTTCGACGACGAGGCGCCCAACCGCGGCATGCTGCGCGTGCCGGCCGCCGGATCGTCCGTCCCCCCACCGGCCGATCCGCCCGCTCCCGCGCCCCGGCCGGAGCCCGAGCCGACGCCGGCGCCAGAACCCGCGCCCCAGCCGACGCCGGAACCCACGCCCGTCGTGACGCCCGGCGACCTCAACCTCGACGGCGTCGTCGACCTCGATGACCTCGCGATTCTCGCGCGGAACTTCGGCAGCGGCAGGACGTGGCGGGAGGGCGACATCGACGGCGACGGCGATGTCGACTTCGCCGACTGGTCGATCCTGTGGCAGCACATCTCGTTCTGACGTCGACTCGGAGAGCCGGCCTGCTGACCAAGGCGTCGCCCCCGGGCTGGGGCGACGCCTTCGTCGCGTCAGGTCGAGCTCACTCGCCGCAGTCGATCGGCATCACGGGGAAGCTCATTTCGCATCGCGCATCGCGCACCGTGATGCGGGTCGCATAGGGAAGGGGAAACGGCATCTCTCCCCCGAACGTGAGGCAGAGGTCCGGCTCGGGAAGCACCCCATCGCCGTCCTCCTCCGTGATGAGACCGTCGCTGTTCGTGTCCTTGGACCGGCAGTAGATGGAGGTGTTTCCGGTGCCGACCATCAGATTGTCGTCCACGAGCTCATAGTCGGCCGACATCACCTCGATGTAGTTCGGCTCGTCGAATAGAGGGGTCGAGGTGCTGCAGTCGCTCCGGTACCCGACCGTCGTGAGCTTGAACGTGTCCCGACCCGTCCGACTCCCGGCGCCGATGTAGTCGCTCGCGAAGGTCGCGTCCGGCACGAGACCGAGAATGGTGCGATCACAGTGCGCGTGCTTCACGACGACGGTGTAGTTCCGGTGCTGCGGGTCGATCGGATTGACGACCATCGGATGGTGGGAGATGTGAAGCAGGACCGGATTGCCGTCCGCATCGAGCCCCACCATCGGAACCGGGACGGACCACGCTCCCGCGAAGGGATCGTGTCCCCAGCGTTGCCCTCGAGCGCCCCCTGCGGCCTCGACGTTCCATTGTGTGGCGACGACGACCACGCCGGCGATGACGGCGACGACACAGAGGGCGATCAACGTCTTCTTCATGCTTCCGACTCCCGTCTGCTTCGGGACCCACGAAAACGGCTCGTCGCGACGATCGCGCGACACGACGGCCAACACCGACACTCTGGTTCGCCTGGCCCCACGATTCCTACCGAGCCCGACGGCGTCCATGTCGACCCAGACCACCCGCGAGCCGGATCTGACGAAGAAAAAACCGACGTCAGACCCTCACGGCAGCTTGGCGCGCCACGCCGCCGCCTCGTCCGGCTTGCCCCATGCCTCGTAGAGCTCGACGAGGCTGCGGACGGTCACGACGACGTAGCCGTGCCCCTCTCCGAAGACCTCGACCAGCCTGCGATGAGCAGCGAGCAAGCGTTCCTCGGCCTCGGCGTGCTTCCCCATCGCGAGAAGGCAACGACCGTGGCTGACGCGGTAGTAGGCGGTATACCAGTGCTCGACGCCGAGACCTCGCGTCGACGCCTCGACGACCCGCTCCAGGAGCGGCTCGGCCTCGTCGAGCATGCCACGGGCCTTCAGGATCGCGGCGAGGTTGTGGAGGGCCTCGACCGTGTCGGCGTGATCGGGACCGAGCTCCGTGTCGCGAATCGAATGCGCTTGTCGTTGGACCTCCTCCGCCTCGAGGAGCTTGTCCTGAGCCTTGAGCACCGCGGCGACGGCGTCCAGCGAACGAAGCGTCGCGGGATGCCGTGCGCCGAGAACCTCCTCGCGTCCGCTATGCGCTTCGCGCGCCAGCGTTTCCGCCTCGGCGAGCTCGCCGCGCTGCCAGAGGAGTTGCGCGAGGTTGTGAAGCGACGCGAGCGTCTCCGGATCGGCGGCTCCGAGGATGCGCCGTCGAGCCGCGAGGGTATCGCGAAGAAGCGATTCGGCACGCTCCATGAGCTTTCGATCGACGAGGACTGCCGCCAGGTTGTGCTGCGCCCGAAGCGTGTCCACATGCGCGCCGCCGAAGAGCGCCCGCCGTCCATCGACGACACTCTCGAGCAACGAGGTCGCCTCCTCGAGCTCGCCCTGCGCACGTAGGAACGACCCGAGACTGGCCGTCGCGGTCAGCGTCGCCGCCGGATCGCGATCGGCATGCGCACGGTGAAAACGCAATGCGTCCCGCAGCAACGGCTCGGCCTCGCTCCGGCGCTCCTGGGCCCAGCGCAGCATCGCCACGTTGCTCATCGCCTTCAGCGTCTGGAGATCATCGTGACCGCGAAGACGCTGCAGCGTGCGGAACGCGGTCGTCAGGTGCGGATCGGCCTCGTTCCACAGACCGAGTCGATAGTAGGTCCAGCCGATCGTCGCGTGCAGCAGGGCCGCGCTCTCCTCCTGGCCGGCCATCTTCGTCTCCAGGTCGGCGGCGGCTCGCTCGAGAACTCTGCGCACCGTCAGCTCCTCGCCACGCGAGATCGCCGGATCGGCGCTCCAGAGCACTTCCTGCAGGAAACGGAATAGCTGATCCGCCTTGTCACGATCGCGCTCGGCCTCCCCGCGCGCCGCTTCGGCCTCTCCCTGTCGCCGCTGCGCAAGCCGCTCCGCTTCGACCGCACGATCGCGTTGCTCGGCAATCTCGAGCGTCTGCCACGTCACGCCGATCGCGCCGGCGAGAAGCGCGAGGAACACGACGACGACACTGGCGACCAGCCCGGTGTGACGACGCAGGAACTTGCCGGCGATGTACGCGACGCTCGGCGGCCCCGCGAGCACCGGCTGACGATCGAGGTGGCGTCGAATATCGGCCGCGAGCTCCGACGCGGTCGCGTAGCGCCGCGTGCGGTCCTTCTCGAGCGCCTTCATGACGATCCAGTCCAGGTCGCCGCGCAGGCGTCGCTTCAGAGCACTCGGGCTCAGGCGGTGACGCCGCGCGATGGCGACCGCGTCGGTGCTCGATTCGGACAGCCGCGTGCTCGGTCGCGCCGGATCGATCTCGCAGATCGCCTGCTGCATCTCCGCGAACGAGAGCGCGCGCTCCCGAAACCCGAACGGACGCGAGCCGACCAGCAACTCGTACAACACGACGCCGAGCGCGTAGATGTCGGCCCGTGTGTCGATGTTGAAGCCGGACTCCACCTGCTCGGGGCTCATATACTCCGGCGTGCCGATGAACTGGCCGACCGCGGTGTGCAGGCTGCTGTCCGTGAGCGGCTGGTGGATTGCCTTCGCGATGCCGAAGTCGATGACCCTCGGTGCTGGCGCGGAGCCTTCCGACGTCACGAGCACGTTCGACGGCTTGATGTCCCGGTGGATGATCCCTTTCTGGTGCGCGTGCTCGATCGCCTCGCAGACGCGGATCATCAGCTCGAGCCGATCCTCCGTCGAAAGCCGCAGCCGATCGCAGTACGCCGTGATTGGCACCCCCGAGACGAAGTCCATGACGAAATACGGCCGCCCCTCGGCCGTCTCCCCCGCGTCGAGAACGTGCGCGACGCCCGGGTGGTCCATCAGGGCGAGCGCCTGCCGCTCCGCTTCGAATCGCGCCACGACCTGCCGCGTGTCCATGCCGAGCTTGATGACCTTCAGCGCCACTTGGCGACGGATCGGCTCCTTCTGCTCGGCGAGGTACACGATGCCGAAGCCGCCCTCGCCCAGGACCTCGATGATGCGGTAGCGATCGACCTGCTGGCCGACGGCCAGACTCCCCTCGACGCCGTCGTCGACGTCCCCGGCCGTCTCGGGCGTCGACTCCGTCAGCACGCGCAATGGCGGTGACTCGAGGAACTCGCCCGCGGCGTCGAAGTGCTCGAGGAGCGAACGGACTTCGGCCGCGAGCTCCCGGTCGTCACCGCACCGCTTCGCGATCAGGACGGCTCGGTCCTCGACCGACAGACCGCGCGCCTCGTCGAACAGGTCCTGAATCCGCCGCGCTCGCTCGTTCGACATCGGTTCGTGCCGTCTTTCATGAATGCTTGTGCATGCTCGCCGAGCGATTTCGTTCGCAGGCGAGGCGCGCGAAGGAGTCCATGCCGGAGGCTCACAGTCGACTGAGCGCAACGAAGCCAGCGGTCGAAGGTGCCGGCGATATGCCGATATGCACAATGATTCGTGAAAGGCGGCACTCATCCGGCTCCTGATGGTGGCGACTCATCCGAGGACAGCTCGCGGTGCAGCCACGCCTTCGCGAAACTCCACTCGCGCTCGACCGTCGCGATCGAGACGCTCAGCGCGGTGGCGGTCTCTGCGTTCGTCAGGCCCGCGAAGAACTTGAGATCGACGAGCTCGCTCTTGCGCGGATCGATCGCCGCGAGCCGCCCGAGGGCCTCGTCGAGGGCCAACGTATCGACGGGATCGGCCTCGAGCCGCGCGAGCTGTTCGTCGAACGCCGTGCGGTGACGGTCGCCGCCGCGCTTCAGTCGCCCGCGCTTCCTGGCGCGATCGACGAGGACGTTGCGCATCGCTCGGGCCGCCGCGCCGAAGAAGTGGCGCCGGTTCTCCCAGCCATCGCCACCTTCGGAGGCCAATCGGAGATACGCCTCGTGCACGAGCTCGGTCGCCTGCACGGTCGCACCGGGCGACTGCCCCGCCATCTTCCGGCGAGCCAGATCGCGCAGCTCGTCGTAGATCGTCGCGACGAGTACGTCGAGCGCGTCCTCATCGCCGGAGTTGACGGCGGCGAGGAGCTCGGTGACGGCGCATGCCCGATCGCTCATCGTTCTTCTTCGAGTCGTGTCGAACGACGCGTGGCGAACGTCCGCTTCGAACGCGGAGACCGCGTCAGAGATGATACGGGTGCCGCTGCGGTTTGCCGAGCAGCCGGTTTGCCTGCTCATCGCCGACGACGCGCTGCGCGACGCCGTCCCAGACCAGCTTGCGCCCGAGGATGTACGACAGATTGCCGAGGTTGCAGAGCGTCGCCGTGCGGTGACCGATCTCGACGTCGACCGCCGGGAGGTAGTCCGGCACTCGAATCGCGCGCATCCAATCGGCTTTGTGATTCTTGTGGATGCTCGAGCGGTACTCGTCGGTGCGGTACGGCTCGTAGCCGCCGGGCGGCGGCTTGAAGTTGATCGCGCGCGGCTCGGCCGGCTTGTAGGCGCCCTCCCACTCGAGGATCAAGTGGTCGTCCTCGCCCCAGAAGACGTTGCCGAACCCGAGCTTGCCGACCTTGTTGCCGGGCTGTCCCCAGACGAGCTCCCAGTCCGGGTCCTTGAACTTGTAGCTGACGTCCATGTCCGGCGGGCAGTCCCAGAGACCGCTCGCTGGCGGCGTGCCCTTCGCCTCGACGGTGAACGACACCTGAGCGTCCGCATTCATGCACCACAGGATCGTGCTGAACTGGTGCGCGCCGCGATCGCGGATCTGTCCGCCGCCCGATTCGAGCAGCCAGCGGAAGACACCGTGGCAGTAGCGCTGGTTGTACGGCCGCCAGTGCATCGGCCCGAGCCACAGATCCCAGTCGAGCTCCAGCGGCGGAGCGCTGTCCGGCACCGGCTTCGAGTCGACAGGATTCGCGTAGTGCCAGCACGTGACCTTGCTCACCTTGCCGACGATGCCGTTGCGTATCGCACGACACGTATACCATGCGCCGAGCCCCGTTCGGCCCTGCGCGCCGACCTGCACCATGCGGTCGTTCTTGCGCGCAGCCGTGACCATCGCCTGCCCCTCTTCGACCGTCACCGAAGCGGGCTTCTCGACGTAAACGTGCTTGCCGGACTCGCACGCGTGAACGGTCTGCACCGCATGCCAATGGTCCGGCGTCGCGATCACGACCGCGTCGACGTCTTTGCGATCGAGGATATGGCGATAGTCGCGGCGAGCGTTGATCGCACCGCCCGGCGCGCCCCCTCCGGCCGTCTTGAGCGCGTTCGCGAGGCGCTTCTCGTCAGCGTCGCATACCGCCGCGATATCGACCTTGCCCTCACGCCGGAAGTCCACCATGTCCCGCAGGTGAACGCCGCCCATGCCGCCGACACCGATGTGCGCGACGGACATCCGTTCGGCCGCAGAAGGTCGCCACGGGGTCGCGAGGACGCCAGAGCGCAGAATCCATGGTGCGCTGATTGCGCCGGTCAGTGCCGCGAGGAACTCGCGCCGTCGTGTCGTTCGTCGTGTCGTGTTCATACCGAGGGCTCCGCGTCTCCGATCAGCGCGTTGGTCGCGTGTCGTATCGTACTCCAACGTACGCCCGCGATCGACGGCGGGTATGTGAGAGGAGTCACTCAGCGGACTTCCGATCGAACGCGTCTCTGCGCGCGAGACCTATCCCTCGCGTGCGTCCGACGACGAGATCGGAATGCCCAGCACAGACTGCGTCGACACGCCGTCGCGCTCCTCGTCGCGGTACAGGTAGAAGAGCACGCTGAACTCGCGCTCGGAAGTCCGGTCGTCGCGGAAGTAGCGGAAGAACGGATTGAGCGCGAACTCGCGTTGCCCGTCGACCTCGCGGTCGACGACGAAGCGGTGCAGCACGCGGAAGTCGCGATTGCCGCTCGCATCGCGGGAGTACTCGGCGAGCTTCCAGAGCACGGCGTCGCGCGCGTGGTCATCGTCGCGCACGCTCGACCACAGGAAGAAGTGCCGCACGATCGGCCAGCGTGGGGCATCGGATCGCCCGTAGTCGCGTACCCACGCGAACGGGAATGCGGTCCACGCCGACATCTCCGTATCCCATCCTCCGAACACGAGCGGGAAGAGGTGAAACCACCCGTCGTCGGGAGAGCTGCGCAGATGCGACAGCCACAGCGGCCCCGTCACGGTGCGCTCGTGGACTCCTTCGTCCCAGCGTAGCCCGAGCGGGAACAGCACCCGGAAGCTCGCCTCTTCCGGCGTATCCGCCCACTGCAGGAGCGACGTGTACCAGCCGATTCCGAGGTCCGCGCCCGGCCCGCTCTCGACCGCGAGGAGCGGGTAAAGGTACGAGTACGTCCGATCGACATCGCTGCCGAGCCACGCGATGGGCAGCAGGTGCGCGTCGTAGCTCCTGTCGCTCCAACCGTAGTGCCCGAGGAATCCGCCGAGCGAGACCTCCGATCGCGCCCCGTCCGGATCGTCCGCCGTCCGCATCTCCTCGTAGCTCAGCAGCGGCCACGCGAAATGATGCGACGACTCGCGATATCCGGTGGCGTGGTTCGCCCGCTCCGACGTGCCGTAGAGCGGCCACAGATGCGCGAACCGGCTCTCGCTCCGCCACGGGGCGTCGTCGGTCTCGCGATACGCATTGCTGCCCGACCACCAGAACGGCGCGAGCATGGTGAACTCGTCCCGACGCCGCACGCCGTGCGCGACCGCAGCTGTGCCCGCGGCGTCGACGTCGGCCGTCCCTTCGGTCAGGGCGACCTCCTCCATCCTCTCGTCCCTCGAGTGATAGTAGAGCGGCAGCAGCCACGACGTGTGGTAGTCGGGCGCGTTCTCGACCAGCCCGAGCGGCCAGATCCCCCAATGCTGCGACAGCTCCGATTCCGAGTCCTCGAGGTGGCGATACAGAAATCCGCCGATCCCGAACGATCGCCGACTTTCCGACTCGTGCGCGTCGAAGATCGGCAGCGCCCACGCGTCGCTCGAGACTGTCTGCCACTCGCCGCTAGCGTCGCGACGCTCCGCGCTCGACGCGAACCACAGCGGCGTCGCGAACGTGAAGTCCGTGCGCGCGTTCGGGGCCTCGTCATGCGAGTGCACGAAGAAGGGCAGCGCCCACGAACGGCGGTTCGCGCCACGACGCTCGTGAAGGCCCAGCGGCCACACGAACCAATCGCGCGAGTAAGCCACCGTCGGATCTTCCGAGTGGCGCCAGAGCAGTCCGCCCACACCGAACGACCGCTGCTCCCCGGCCCGATGCTCGTCGTAGAACGGTAGCGCCCATCGGTGGCTCGAGACCGCCTCCCACTCGCCGCTCGCACCGCGTCGATCCGAGCTCGACGCGATCCAGAACGGTGTCGCGAACGTGCTGCTCGAACGTCGGTCGGCATCCTCGACGTGCGCATGATAGTAGAGCGGCAGCGCCCACGAGCGACGGTTCGGTCCGCGGCGCTCGTTGAAGCCGAGCGGCCAGAGGTACCAGTCGCGCGACAGCTCCATGGCCGGATCGTCAATATGGCGGTGGAGCAAGCCACCGAAGCCGTAGGACTCGCGCGCACCGCGCTCGTGCGCGTCGTAGAGCGGCAGCGCCCACAGGTCGCTCGCCAGCGTCTGCCATTCGCCGCGCCCGTCGCGGAGCTCGGTGCTCGACGCGATCCACAGGGGAGTCGCGAACGTGCAGCTCTCGCGCGAGTCGACGGCCTCGCCGTGCGCGTGATAGAACAGCGGCAGCGCCCACGAGCGGCGATTCGGACCGCGGCGCTCGTCGTAGCCGAGGGGCCACAGGTACCAGTCGCGCGACAGCGCCAGGTCCGGCTCCTCGACGTGGCGATACAGCAGGCCGCCGATGCCGAACGAGCTCCTGCGCTCGGTTTCCGACGAGTCGAAGAACGGCAGCACGTACCGGAACCTCTCGCGCGTCGTCCAGCTGCCGTCGGCTTCGCGCTCCTCCTGCGAGCCGGCGATCCAGAACGGCGAGATGATCGACAGATCGGATCGCGATGTCGCGTCTTCGTCGTGACGACGGTAGTAGAGCGGCGCGATCCACGCACGATGCCGATCGCCCTCGTTCTCGAACAACACCAGCGGGAACGGCGCCCAGTGCTGCGACAGGCCATCCGCGCGGTGCAGATGCCGGTAGAGGATGCCGCCGACGCCGATGTGCTCGCTGTCCTCGGTGGCGTGCGAATCCCAGAAGGGCAACGCGAGGAAGTCCGACTGCACCGACTGCCACTCTCCCGCCGCATCGCGGCGCTCGTCCGTCCGCGCGAACAGGAACGGCGCGAGCAAGGTCAGCGATGAGCGGTCGTCGCCGTCTCTCGTCGCCCAATCCCAGTAGAGCGGAAACGCCCACGCGGTGTGATCGTCCCCATGCGTCGACGAGACGGCCAGCGGCCACAGCACCGAGTGCCGCGAGCGCCGCGCGTCGGGATTCTCGTAATGCCGGTAGATGATGCCGCCGACGCCGAAGGAGTGACTCTCGGGTGTCGTGGTCGAGTCCCAAAGCGGCAGGATGCGGCGGTAGCTGAATCCGGCATCGTCGTCAGCCCACTTCACGAGCGGCCACAGGACGTCGAGCTCGGAGGAGCCTGGCCCCTCGCCGTAGTGGCTCAGCAGGGGCCAGACCCAATGATCGGACTCGCCGGTCGTCGCATCGCTCGTCGCGATGTAGGACAGCAGGGCGATGCGGAACGATCGGCCGCTCGCGCGGTCATCCTCCGCCCAGTAGATCGGCAGTACGGCCGAGCGCGAACGCTGCGGCTCGTCGCGATACCAGATGAGCGGAAACAGTGCGCAGAGATCGACGCGGTCGGCCCCGGTCGACCACCACGTCAGCGCGGGCGGCACGATCCAACCGCGTTCGTCGGGCTCGCGCCACTGGGCGTAGGGCAGACTGAAGAAATACGACGCGCCCGTGTCGTGCTCCTCCCCTGCCCAGTACAGCGGAAACGCGTACGAGCGCGATGAGCTCTCGTCGTTGCGCGACGCGGCGATCGCGAGCCCCGCGCGCATCGGCGCTCCCCACGGGGCGAGCACTCCGGCGGCCCAACCGTCCATCTCCGTATCGTCGGTGCGCTGAAACACATCGAGCAGGTACGGCAAGCCAGCGCGCTGGGCCGATCCCTGGCCCCACGACAGGAGCGACAGCAGACTCGGCGCGGGAAGAGGCGGCGACGGCCCACCGTGCTCCGCAGCATCGACGATCGGCACGAACAGCGTCCGCTTGCCGCGCGCGTCGCTCCACCGCGCGAAGAACGGCAACACGAGGTCGTAGTCGAGCGTCGCGCTGCGTCGGTGGAGGTAGAGCAGCGGATAGATCGCCGCGCTCTCGTCGCTGCCGCCGTCGGTCGACGCGAGGCTGTAGAACGGCAACGCCTGGTGGCGGTAGCTACCGTCGGGACGGTCCTCGAACCGGAAGACTCCGAAGAGGGACGACCGGCTCGTGCCACCGTCCTCGTACTCATCCTGACTGTAGAACGGCCACAGCCCGGAGTGCCGGCTGCGACGGAGCTTGGAGCGGTCTGTCACGTCGCCCGGATCGGACGCCGCAGCCTCCTGGGCGACTCCCCGTACGGCGGTCACCGTGAAGGCTCCGATGATCACCGGGAGAACGAGGCCAGCACGGAATGCACGTGCGAGCGTCATGGTCGTACCCCTCTGCGCGGTTTGCGGGCGAATTACGCGGTAGCGATGAACCTCTCGATCCGTGGGCGTCGCGATAAGCAATCCGCGTACCGCCGCGGCCGGCGGCGCTCCGATCCCGACGCCCGATCAGCCGGCCTCCGGCGCCGCGCCGAACTGCGGAATCGTCATCCGCTCGCCGTCCTTCGACGCCGAGCTGTGGGCGACGATGCCGGGAACGGTCATGGCGACGGCCTCCCACACATTCACGAGCGGCTGGCGATCCTCGAGAATCGCGCTGACGAACTCGTGCGCGAGCTGGCCATGCGAACCGCCGTGTCCCCCTGCGGGAACGCCTGGCGGCAGCGCCGGTCGCGAGAGATCGGGGAGCGTCTTCATCCGCCCCCGGTACGCCATGCCGTCCATCCAGCCGCGCTCGCCGTAGACGCGGCCGGTCTCGATGGTCTTGCCGTAGACCGACTTGCACATGCTCATGCGCGACGAGCCGCTCTCGCTCGTATCGAACAGCGCGATCTCGTCCGTGAACCGATTGTCGTACTCGTTGGCGCCCGGGTGGTACGATGCGATGTCGCCGGTGAAGCCGAGGCACGACACCGACGTGTACCGTTCGCCCGTCACGCCGACGTAATAAGCCGTCGAGTGCGTCGGGTACCACAGCGGCGGACAGCCGATGCGCCAGCCCTTGTACGAGCCGATCTGCCGCGAGTGGAAGTGGTAGTACTCGCCCTCGGAGTAGACCAGCTTGCCGAAACCGCCCGCGCGATAAACCTCGCGCATCGCGTGGCAGTCCGGACGATAGCAGCTCGTTTCGGCCATCTGGTACTTCATGCCGGTCTTCGCGACCGTCTCGACGAGCTTCGCGGCGTCCTCGATCGAGCCCCACGTCGCGGGGACCGCGGTCATCACGTGCTTGTCATGCCGCATGACTTCCATGCAGTGCCGCGCGTGACTCGGCGCGTCCGTCGCGACGAAGACCGCCTCGATGCCCTTGTCGAGGACGAGCTTCTCGAGCGACTCATAGGACTTGTCGCAGCGACACGCCCTCATCAGCCCGGCGCGTCGCTCGGGGATCAGGTCGCTGACGGCGACGATCTCGACGTTCGGGTGATCCTGGAAGCCGAACTTGGCGCCGAACTGACACGTGCCGAAACCGACGATGCCGAAGCGAACCTTGCGGTCGGTCTCCTGCACCCACTTCGGCGCAGCCGCGGGCTCCGCGGCAACCGACCGGGAGCCGAAATCCGCGCCCGCCATCGCGCCCATCGTTCCCGCGCCCAGCGTGCCCAAGAACCCGCGTCGATCGATCGAGTGCTCCGACATGGTCGGTTCTCCTGCTGATGGCGCCCTGGTATCGCCCGCCGGCGTCATGGTACTCGTTCGACGTCCGTCCCGGGGCGATGAAGTTCACCGTGACCGAATCGCCCAGTACGGCTGGCCCGCCAGGTCGCGCCGGCGATCCGGCAGCAACGCGTCGAGCGCCCGAAGCGCGAATTCCGCACGCGGAAAGCCTCCGTCGACGCCACAGATGACGGCCGCCCGCGCCGAGTAGGTGTAGGTGCCGCCGCCCTGCGGCAAACCCGGCGCGTAAAGCCTGAGGTTCTCGCGAGCGATACGCTGCCAGTCATCGTAGAACCGCACGTCGCCTTGCGGGGTCTTCTCACCGACGACGAATCGATACGGCGCGGCCATGCGCGGATCGAACGCATCCGGATGCGTCAGCATGCCGACGCGCCAGCGCAGAAGGAAATCGCGCGGGCGCGCCGCATCGGTCCAGCCGAGCTCGACGAGGTGGTGCAGACTCCAGATCAGGTAGTCGTGCTCCCACGGCGCCATGACCATCCACGCGGGATTCGCCGGCTTCGGGATGCGCGCGCTCTGCGTCGTTCGTGGCCCCCAGAACCCCATCGCGTTGTACTCGGGAGGTCCGAGCATGCGACGGACGCGATCGGCGATATTGTTGCGCAGCTTCGCGTCGAAGTAGCGCCGTTCGGGGTCGCCGTCGCGCGCGATCCACGCTGCGTCGGCGATGTTGCGCAGCGACCACGCGTTGCCGCGGATCTGTCCGGCGAGGATGCCCTCGGCCCCACGACGCGGATGGTCCCAGGTGTTCAGCAGGCAATAGCCGGCCCAGAAGCAGGCCTCTTCGAGATAGTAGCGGTCGCCCGTCAACAGATACGGCACGTACGCGAGCGAGGGTTGATGCGCCATGTCCGGGGTCAGCCGCGCGCTGCCGGCGCTCCCCGGACGCGGCGCACTGCGATCGCCCTTCCACTCGGGCCGGTCCTTGCCGCGCGCGTCGAGCCAGAACCGCGGCCGCTCGTCGATCGTCAGCACGCGCTGCGATGCGCGCCCGCGGACGTGGATCGGCCACGAGCCCGCGAGGTCGCCCGCACGCAGCACGAACGCGCGCCAACGCGGATCCTTCGTCAGCAGGTAGCGCACGGTCCACGCCGGGTACGGCGCGATCTCCAGGCGGCCCCCCGTCGTGGGCATGTAGGCGGTCAGCGGACCGCGACCGAGGATGCGCCACTCGTCGCTGTCCGTCTCGAAGCGTTCGAGAACGTCCCGCTCGGCCCACGACGGCGGCGGCGACTCGAGCGTCGTGTCGTAATTCGGCAGCGCGCCGGTCGACAGCAAGTAGTCGATGTCCGGCTCGACGTGCACGGTCGCTCGCTCGCTCCCCCACCAGAACGTCTGCCGCCAGCGCGACAGCCGACGGTGGTCGACGGCCTTCTCGCGGAACACCTCGCGACCGCCGATCTCGATCGCTACGTCGTAGCCGATGTTGCCGGCCCAGCTGTCGAGGCAGTTCTCGACGACGGCGGACACGCGCACCTGCCGACAGCCGGCGTACGCGCGGATGCTGAACTGCACGCGGAGATCGGCGTCGGGTTCGCCTCGCGCATCGACCGGTGGGCCCGATGCGATCCACTCGGACGCAACGGGCCCCGAGAGCCACGTCCGCGGGACCTTCTCCGCGCTGAGGAGATCGCGGGCGTCGGCATGCAGCGTCGTGCCGTCGGTCAATCGGAAGACGACGCGCGCGTCGAACTTCGTCGCTAGCAATTGCTGCACGGTGATCGGCGGTCGCGACGATGCCGTGCCGCGTCCCTCGACGAGATGCAACGTCGTCCGCTGTCCGGCGGGAATCTTCGGCACGACGACCGAGACGGCCGCGAAGCGGATCGAGCCGTCGTCGTGGCGACGCTGCACATCGACCTGCGCGGAGATCGTGTCGCCACCCGCGCGCACGGCCGGTGCTGCCGTGAACGCGCCGCGTCGAAAGACCTGGCCGAATGTCAGCGGGACGTCGCGCGGCGTCTCAGCGCTGGGCTGGTGAACATCGACGGAGATGGGAGCCTCCAACGCGCACACCGTCGACACCGCGAGGGTGCACACGACAACGAAGAGCGCAACAAGCACGCCGCGTAACGATGTGGTTTCTGTCATGCGTACTTCTCGCTTCGTTGCCTTCGTAGCCTCCCGGTGGTTCACGGCCGCTGCTTTCTGCCCGACGACCGCTTCGGGAGATCTCGAGTCGCCAGCGCACGAAACTCATCGAGGTACCGCGTCCAGAGAGCCTCGAGCTTCTCGACCTCGTCCGCATGTCGCGACGCGAGGTTCTTCGACTCGGACCGATCGACGCCGAGATCGTAGAGCTCCCATGGCTCGCCCTTCGCCGCGACGAGCTTCCAGTTGCCGACGCGCATCGCGCGATGTCCGTCGTGGAACCACCACAGCGAGTCGCGTTCGATCGCCACGTCGCGCGAGAACGCCGGTAGCAGGTTCCGCCCTGGAAGCGGCGGAGCAACGGCACCGTCGGGTGCCGCGACCTGCCGCGCCTTGCAGATCGAGAGAATCGTCGGCACGAGATCGATCACGTGGCCGACCGCACGTCGCAGCTCGCCTCGCGCCTGAATACCCTGAGGCCAGTGCGCGATGAGGGGCGTCGAGATGCCGCCCTCGTGCGTCCAGGTCTTGTGGCGTCGAAACGGCGTGTTGGCGGCCGTCGACCAACCGGGCCCGAGGCACAGATACGTCGCTGCCGATCCGGGCGTCGCCTTCGGGTCATGCCCGTCGTCCCGCACCATGATCTCGGCGCTCGCACCGTTGTCCGACAGAAAGAGGATGAGGGTGTTCTCGAACGCCCCCGTCGCGCGCAGAACGTCGAGAACGCGGCCGATATCCCGGTCCACGCGATCGACCATCGCGGCGTGAAGCGCCATTTTCGCCGCCTGGAACTCGCGCTGCGCGTCGGTCAGCTCGCTCCACGGCACGGGCCGGTTGACCTCGTCGGCGCCGAGAATCTTCAAGTGCTCGGGAAAGTGATACGGCGGCCCGAGGTCCTTCTCGGTCGCCGACAGCGTGCCGCGGGCGATGCCGGACGCGAGCTGCCGCTTCCAGCGCGCCGCGCGGATAGCGTCCCAGCCACTGCGGTATCGCTCCCGGTAACGCGCGATGTCCTCCGGTAGCGCGTGAAGCGGGAAGTGCGGCGCGGTGAAAGCGAGATAGTGGAAGAACGGCGCGTCGGCGTGCTTCCCGGCGTGCTCGCGCAGACAGCGGATCGCGTGGTCGGCGATCGCGGTCGTGCCATAGTAGCCGCTGCCGGGCTCCACCGCGGGCAGCTTGCGGTCGTCCTCGTAGTGCACGCGTGGATGGAAGAAGCGCCCCTGGTCGCGCAGATAGTACGAGCGGTGGAAGCCGCCTGCGACCGGCATGCCGTCGACGTGCCACTTGCCGGAGTGATACGTCCGGTAGCCGACCGCGCCGAGCATCTCGGGAAGCAGGCGCGCCCACGACGGTCGCCTGCCGCCGCCGCCGCTCTTGACGCCGGGCAGCTTGTCTCGGCGAACCTGTTGCGCGTAGTAGCCGGTCAGAATCGCCGCGCGCGTCGGCCAGCAGCGCGCCGTGTTGTAGAACTGCGTGAACCGCAGTCCGCCCGCGGCGAGGCGATCGAGGTTCGGCGTCGCGATCTCGCCGCCGTAGCAGCCGAGATCGGAGTAGCCGAGATCGTCGACCAGAATGACGAGGACGTTCGGCCGTGCAGCATCTGCGCGTGCCGTCACGAGCCCGACGCAGGCGATGGCGAGTAGCGCGGAGACAGACTTCATCGCGAACGTTCTCCTCGATCGAGTGGCGATGCCGAACCGGATCGAGCGTTCAGGATACGCCGCCTTGTCGCGTCGACGCCAGCCCTCCACCGAAGGCGGCCGTCGCCCCTTCTCCGACATCGCGCGGATTTGCCTTTCTCAAGGGACACCGAAACGCGCGACAATGGACTCCCCGGCGGCGACGTGCCCAGCCGGCTCCGATCGAACGAGCGAGCGGACCGATGAGCGACCCCGAAACCAACGACACGCCAGAGCCCGAGTTCACACGCGAAGAGCTGAAGCTGGCGCTCAAGGCATTCCACAAGCGACTGCGCCTGACACGGCTCGATGACGAATCGCAGATCGGCCGCGGCCCGATGAGCGGCGGCAAGGCCTCTGGAGTCGTCGCGATCTCGCCGCCCGATCAGTTCCCTCCCGCGATTTGGGACGAGCTCGTGAAGAAGGGGAAGCTCAAGGCGTCCGGGCGCGGCCTTTACGAATCGCTCGTGTTTCAGGGGTGACCCGACGGCGCGGCCTCAGGGAACCGCGATCCCCTGGCCGGCCGCAACCATCACCTCGTTCGGAGCCACGAAACAGGAGACGAGATCGTGAACTATCGACGCAATCCCCACGCCGCCCTCGCACTCTGGCTTCTCGCCTGTGCGTCCGTCGCCTCGAGCGCTACCGCGGGGCCCGCCGAGTCGGCCCGCGAAATTCTGAACGCCACCGGCATTCGAGCCGGCCTGATCGTGCACGTCGGCTGTGGCGACGGCGCGCTGACCGCAGCGCTGCGTGCGAACGACAGCATGCTCGTCCACGGACTCGATGCGGACGCCCGCAAGGTACAGCAGGCGCGCGCGTCAGTGCGGTCTCGGGGCCTCTACGGCCAGGTCGCGGTTGCCAAGCTCGGCGGCGATCGGCTGCCGTATGCCGACAACCTCGTCAATCTGGTCGTATCCGAAGACCTGGGCGCGATCCGGAAGGGCGAGGTGATGCGCGTCCTGCGCCCGGGCGGCAAGGCGTACGTCCGGCACGGCGGCGAGTGGACCCTCACGGTCAAGCCCTGGCCCGACGGAATCGACGAATGGACACACTTCCTGCACGGGCCGGACAACAACGCCGTCGCGCGCGACAAGGTCGTCGGGCCGCCGCGTCACATGCA
>CAYMRB010000189.1:0-18005 GCA_964392615.1 uncultured Planctomycetia bacterium
CGTAGAAGAGCTGTCGTCCGCCGAGGTTGCGCACGCCGTCGTTGCCGTCGGGCGCCGCGCCGGCGATGCTTCGGGCGATCGACAGGTAGTTCGTCGAGTCGTTGCCGAGCTCCATCCACGGGTTCGCGAGCGTCACCGCGAGAACGGCGATCCACACCGCGAGGACGACGCGCGGTCGGGCGGTACAGGCACGAATCAGTCGATCGATGCGGTGCACGTCGGGACGAGTCCCGGATACTGTCAGGCCGTAGGGTCCCGCCTGTCTCGGCGGGCGTCGGGTTGGAGCGCGACGGAACACTGATAACGGAAAGCGCCAGCCGGTACAATCGTCGCGTGAAGCTTTCTATTCCGATCGACGTGTGGGATCCCGACCGCGGCGGCGCCGAGCGCTACCTGTGCCAGTTCGCGCAATCGCTCGCGCAGCGCGGTCACGAGTGCTGCATCATCTGCACGCGTGCGGCGGCTCCGGTCGCGGACGATCTCGGCGGCAGATTCGGCGTCGAGGTGATCGACGTGCCGCGCTGGCCGCGCTGGCGCCGCGAGCTCGCCTTCGCTCGCGCCGCCGTGCGGCAGCACCGCGCGTCCGGCCGCGATCTCCTCTTCGCCGTGCGCCACGCGCTCGAGGCGGACGTCTACCAGCCTCATGGCGGCTGCTATCGCACGGCGTCTGTCGATGCCCTCGCGGGGTTGCCGCCGGTGATGCGACTCGCGAAGCGCGCGGCGCGGCTCGCGCGCCCCAGCTGGTACGTGCTGCGCTGGCTCGACCGCGCGGTGCTCGTTCGCTCGCGGGACCTCGTCGTGCTGTCGCTCTCGGGCGTCGTCGAGGACGGCTTCCGGCGGGCGTATCCAGACCTCGATCCGCGCTTCGTGCGCATCCCGAACGGCGTGTCGGTCGAGACGTTCCATGATCGTGATCGGCAGGAGCAGTCCGCGGCGATGCGCGAGCGGTTCGGCATCCCGCCGTCTCGACCCGTCGCGCTCTTCCTCGCGCACCAGTTTCGCGCCAAGGGGCTCGATGGCGCGATCCGAGCGCTGGGGCGCGCCCCTGATTGGCATCTCGTCGTCGGTGGCCGCGGTCGCCCGGACGCGTTTCGTCGGACCGTCGCACGCTGTGGCGTCGCGGATCGCGTGCACTTCGCGGGCGTCCTTCCCGATGCCCGGGCTGGGTACTGCGCGGCCGATGCGTACGTGCTGCCGACGTGGTACGACTCGTGCTCGCTCGGCGTCGTCGAGGCTCTCGCCTGCGGCACGCCCGTCGTGACGACGCGCCGCAACGGCGCCGCCGAGCTCGTCGAGCCCGGTGTCGAGGGTTTCGTCGTCGATCGTCCGGACGACGTCGACGGCATCGCGACCGCGTTGCAGCGCATCGCGTCCGACGTCGAGGGTTTCCGCGACGCGGCGCGTCGCGCGGCGCCACGACTATCGTGGGAAGAGCACGTCGATCGCGTCTGCGCGGTGCTCGACGACGTCGTCGAAGGAACCGGTCGTCAGATGTGAACCGCCTCGTCGAGGCACGCCGCGGCCGCTTCCATCACCGACTCCGACAGCGTCGGGTGCGAGTGGATGGTCTCGTGGATATCGTGCACGGTGAGCTCAGACGTCTTTCCGAGCGTCAGCTCGGCGATGAGCTCCGTCGCGTCCGCGCCGATGATGTGCGCGCCGAGGATCTCGCCCGATCCGACCTCCGAGACGATCTTCACGAAGCCGGTCGTTTCGCCGACCGCGACGGCCTTGCCGCTGGCCGAGTACGGGAAGCGGCCGACCTTGACGTCGAGGCCCTTCTCGCGCGCGGCGGCTTCCGTGAGGCCGACCGACGCGACCTGTGGGTGGCAGTAGATGCACGCGGGCACGTTGTCGTGGCTGAACGGCTCGACGTCCTCGCCGCACAGGTGGCGAACCGCATGGATCGCCTCGGCCGAGGCCACGTGCGCGAGCGCGGGTGGCCCGATGACATCGCCGATAGCGTACACGCCCTGCACGCTGGTCTGCAGATTCTCGTCGACTCGGATCGCCGACCTCTCGACCTCGATGCCGAGCGCCTCGAGACCGAGGCCCTCGACGTTGCCCTGCACGCCGACCGCGACGAGGGCGACGTCCGTGTCGATCGTCGACTGCTCGCCGTCCTTCTCGATCGTCGTGCGAACGCCGTCGCCGCGATCCTCGACGCCGACGACTTTCGTGCCGGTGTGGATCGACAGGCCGCGGCGCGCGAGCGACTTCTCGAGCGTCGTGCAGACGTCCGCGTCGCCGCCGGGCAGGACCTGCGGCAGGTACTCGACGAGCGTCACCTCGGTGCCGAAGGCCGAGTAAAAATACGCGAACTCCAAGCCGATCGCGCCGGCTCCGATGACCGTCATCGAGCGCGGCAGTTCCGGCAGGACGAGCGCCTGCTTGCTGCTGATGATCCGCTTCGAGCCGAGCTCGACGCCCGGCAGCGTCGCGGGACGGCCGCCCGTCGCGCTGATACTCATCGTCGTGAGGACCTCCACCCCCCCCACCCCGCGCTCGACCCCCCCGCGCGTCGCCGGCTCTCGACGCCGAGGCGGTTCGCGGACAGGAACCGCGCCGTGCCCGGGATCACCGCGATGCCGTTCTTCTTCATTAAGAACGCGACGCCCTTCGACAGCTTCTCGGCCGCCTGGCGGCTGCGTTGGATGATGCGGTCCCAGCGCACTTCGACCTGGCCGACGTCGAAGCCCCAGTCCGCGGCCTCGCGCAGGAAGTCGCGTTTCTCGGCGACCCGCAGCAGGGCCTTGGTCGGGATGCAGCCCCAGTTCAGGCAGACGCCGCCGAGGCGGTCGCGCTCGATCACGGCGACCTTCTTACCCGCTTGGGCCGCGCGAATCGCGGCAACATATCCACCCGGGCCGGCACCGATGACGGTCACGTCGTACGAATGCGTGTTCGTGGAGGGCATGGGATTCCTGGAAGGCAGGAGCGGTGGGGGAGCGTGAGCTCGTTTCTCACGGAAGCGCCCAGGATGCCGTCCTCGCGCGAAGAGGTCAACGGGATGTCGGGGCGGTTTCGCGCAATCCCGCAGGACGCCCTTTCCCCGGCGCGCTGCGCCCGTTACAGTCGGTGCCGGAACGATCATGAGCATTCGCCGCATCTTCAAGCTCGCGCTGCACTGGCAGGTCCTGATCGCCGGAATCCTCGGTCTCGGCGCCGGTCTGCTGATCCATCTCGCACCGGAGGTGGCGCCCAAGGGCCTTCCCGAGGGAGCAGATCCGATGCTCCGGGAGCACTGGATCGCGCCGTGCGACTACGTAGCGGACCTGTTCCTGCGGCTCCTGAAGATGCTGATCGTACCGCTGATCTTCTCGTCCGTCGTGTCGGGCGTGGTCAGCGTCGGCAAGCTCGGCGCGCTCGGCCGCATCGGCCTGAAGACGCTGGCGTACTACATCGCGTCGAGCCTCGTCGCGATCCTGATCGGACTCGCGCTGGTCAACCTGATCGCGCCGGGCGAGGGGGCGGACCTGGACTTCCGGCAGCTGGTTCAGAAGGAGGATCTCCCGACGGACCAGAACCTGTGGGGCATCTTCAAGCGCATGGTGCCGGAGAACCTCTTCGGCGCGCTGTCGACGAACGGCTTGATTCTGCAGGTGATCTTCTTCGCCGTGCTGCTCGGCATCTGCATCACGCGGATCGAGCGTGTGCAGCGCGACCTCATGACGCGGTTCTTCGAGGCGCTCTTCTCGGCGATGACCGGGATGGCGGAGATCGTCATCCGTCTGGTTCCGATCGGCGTGTTCGCGCTGGTCGCGCGAGTCGTCGGTTCGAGCGGGGTCTCCGCCTTCGCGTCGCTCGCGTGGCTGATGGTCACCGTCGTCGCGGCTCTGGCGATTCATGCGCTCGTCGTGCTGCCTGTCGTCTTGCGCGTCCTGGCACGCGTCTCGCCGCTGAAGTGGGCCGGTGCGGTCTGGCCGGCGCTGATCATGGCGTTTTCGACGTCGTCGTCGTCCGCGACGCTTCCCGTCACGCTGCGCTCGGTGACAGAACGCGGCGGTGTGCGGCAGCGCGTCGCGTCGTTCACGCTGCCCCTTGGCGCGACGGTCAATATGGACGGCACGGCGCTCTATGAGTGCGTCGGTGTGATCTTCCTGGCGCAGTACTACGCCGGCGTTTCCGATTTCGAGCTGACGTTCGTCATGCAGGCGACGGTCGTTCTGACCGCGCTCCTCGCCTCGATCGGCGCGGCCGGTATCCCGTCGGCCGGCACCGTCATGATGGCGATGATCCTGAGTCAGCTGAAGCTGCCGGACGAGGGCATCGCGCTGCTGCTCGTCATCGATCGCCCGCTCGACATGCTGCGCACCGCCGTCAATATCTGGAGCGACACCGTGTGTGCTGCGGTGATCGGCCGCTCCGAGGGAGAGCTCGAGGCGCCAAGCTGACGGACACCGTGGAATCGAGTCAGCGAGAGGCCGTAGCTGGCTGCAGCTCGTTGCGGTGCGCGCCATCTCGTACGATACTCTCGTACCCTTCGTCGTTCGGAGTCCATGAGTGAGTTGACGGCATCCGACGAATCCTCCATCGCCGCGGCGCGGCCCGGCACGGTCGGCCTTCCCGATGCGGAGGTCCATACCGATACGCGGACATCGCCGGATCGGCTGTGGAACGTGATCGTCTGGGACGATCCGATCAACCTGATGTCGTGGGTCACGTACGTGTTCCAGAAGGTCTTCGGCTACTCCGAGCAGCTCGCGGCGCGCCTGATGATCGAGGTTCACACCGAGGGGCGGTCGATCGTCGCGACCGTCGAGCGCGAGAAGGCCGAGATCTACGTCGGCCAGCTCCATTCGTACGGTCTTCAAGCCACGCTCGAGAAGCAGGCCGAGTGATGCTGTCGATTCAACGCAGCCCTGACGGCGATCTCTGCCTCCGGCTCCCCCCGCTCCAGGGACTCGTGCTGTGCACGCTGCCCGCGCGCCTGCGCGCCGTTCTCGCGAGCGACCGGTTCGAGTCGCGCGTCGTGTCGCGGCTGTTTCCGCGCGCGTACTCCGACGCGAAGGAGGAGGCGGAGTATCGCAAGCTGCTCGGCGACGATCTGCGCCGCAGCAAGCTCGCCGCCGTCGAGGCCTTCGAGGCGACGTTTCACGGCCAAACGATCGACGAGCACGGGCTCAAGGTGACCGTCCCCGCGAACGCGGTCGACGCATGGCTCGGTTTCCTGAACGACATGCGTCTCCTGCTCGCTACCGAGCTCGACATCACGGACAACGACTGGAGCGCCGAGTACGACGTCGAAGACGAGGAGCAGGAGGCCGAGCTCACGCTGCTGCACTTCCTCACCTGGCTGCAGCAGAGTCTGCTCGAGGCGCTCGGCGTCGCGCCGCCGGAGCCGCCGGAGCCGCCGGAGCTCTTCGACGGACCGAATGCGTAGCCGTGGGTGACCGATAACGTCGCGCACCGCTGATAACACGCATCGCGTTTCGGGACCGTTTGCCGCTTTTCGGATCGTCGGCGATACTTCTCGGGAACGAGCGGCGCGCTTCTCGGGAACCTCGGCGGTTTTCAGGACTACAGCGCGCGACGTTCTCGCGGGTTGTCCCACGAGAAGGGAACGTCACGACCCGCTTCGCGGCACAATCAGGGGTGTGTGAATGATCCGATCGCGACTGGCTCTCACGGTGCTCGCCGTCGCCTTCGTCGTATTCTCGGCCTCGCTGCGACCCGTCGCGGCGGACGTCGTCGATCTCGACGGCCTCGTCTTGCGGCTGCCCGACGGCTGGGCCGCGCGCGGCGCCAGATCGTCGGCCGAAGAGGTCTGGGATCTCGAGGTCGACGGAGCGAACGGGGCGCTGCTCGTGCGACGCCTCGACGGTCCGGTGCTCGTCGCCGGTGCGGTGCGCGACGAGATTCGCGCGCGGCTCGCGGCGGTGCTCTCGAACGAGGTCGACGCATGCGAGATCCGATCCGTGCGGGTCGACACGATCGACGGCGTCCGGGCGTGGCGCATCCGGTGCGCGATCGTTATCGGTGGCGATCCCGTCGAGCAGCTCGTCTGGATCGTGCCGGGGCAGGAGAGCTGGCTTCTCGCGTTCTCGAGCGCGCCGGATTCGTGGCCGCGGCTCGAGCGGTCGTTCGAGGCCGCGTCCGACAGCGTCATCGTGCCGCGTCAGCCGACCTTCGCAGCGGCGCTTCCCGTGTTCGGCGTGGCCGGCCTCGCCGGGCTGGCGCGACTCGTCGGGAGATTCGTGAAGCGGCGCCGAGGCGTCAGCGTGGCGGCATGACACCCAGAGCTCGTAGCGCGTCGATCGCCGCGGCGCGGTCGGCGTTCGTGCGTTGCATGCCCGCCTCGTCACCGAGCCTTGCGTACAGCGAGTGCCGATACTCGATCAGCGTGACGATGCCGCCGAGAATGTCGGCCGCCGCCGGCGGCGCGAGGCGCGCCTGATCGAGCCTGGACTGCAACGCCGCCTCCGCCGCCTCGGTGGCCGCCACCGCCGGTCGCAAGCGATCGAGCCGATCGAGCATCGTCGCGCGTGCGAACAGGAAGTCCGCGTTGCGCGGCTCGAGCGCCTGTGCTCGGTCCAGAGCGACGAGAGCGCCGTCGAGCTGATCGAGCTCGGCGCGGGCGAGCGCGAGGTTGTACCACGCGCGGCCGAACTCGCGGTCGAGCTCGCAGGTCTTCTCGAGCATCTCGACGGTGCCGGCTAGGTCGTCGACTTCGCGCAGCGCCAGCGCGAGGGAGAACGCCGCGGACGGATCGTCCGGGGCGAGCTCGCGCGCTCTGCGCAGAGCGCGCACCGCGTCGTGCGGCCGCTCCGCGCGGCTTTGGGCGATCGCGAGCGTCTGCCACAGCGGCGCCGAATTCGCGTCCCACGTCGTGGCCCGTTCGAGCCAGCGGATCGCGCGTCGAACGGCGTTCGGCTCGAGGTGGGCCCGATCGAGCAGCCACGCGCCGCGCTGCAGGGCGCCGGTCGGCTGGTCGCTGCTGAAGCGCAGCATCGTCAGGAGCTCCTTGCCGGCGCGGCTCTGCGTGGAGACCTGGCGTCGCAGCGTCCACGCCGCATCGACGCGTACCAGTCGCACGGGATCCTCGAGGAGCTCGGCCAAGCGAGCGGTGACGGACGGCCGCAACCCGGCGCCGACGAGGGAGTCGGCGACGCGTGCCGCGGTCCCTCGCACGACCGCGTCGGGATCGTCCAGATGGCGAGCGACGGCGTTGGCGGCATCCTCGCGAAGCGGCACCCAGCGTTCAGTCAGGCCGAGTGCGGCGGCGCGCCACAGTCCGGACGTCTCGGTCGCGAGGAGGGCGAGTAGCCCGTCGAGCGCGTCGTCGTCGCCGCGGCGCGCTTTGGCCATCGTGCGAGCGCGGTGGCGCGTCGGGCGATCCATCCGATCGCCGTACCATTCGTCGGCGGTCTCGATCGCCCAGTCGACGGTCTGGTCGGTATGGCATCGCGTGCAAGCGTTCGGGATGCCGTGCTCCTTCGTCAGCAGGGGATCGGGAATCGTGAACCCGTGATCGCGCCGCGGGTGACGCTGCATGTACGTCGTCAGCGGCATATGGCAGTCGACGCACAGGCTGCCCGGCGTGCCGGGTTCGTGGTGCGAGTGCGCGTCCGGGTCGACCCGTCCCTGGTGACAGCCGAGGCACAGATCATTGCCCGTCGCGCGGAGCTTTCCGCCGTGCGGCTCGTGGCAGTGGATGCAGCGCACGCCCATCGAGTACATGCGGCTCGACAGGAACGAGGTGAACTCGAAGTCCTCCTCGTGCACCTGACCGTCGGGATAGTAGATCTCGGTCGTGTCGGGGACCGTCGGGCGGTAGTGGTCGAAGAACCGCTCACCGGCGCGGAAGCGCCCCGTGAGGTCGCCGCGGCGCGCGTGGCAGCTGCCGCAGGTCTCGAAGGCGAGGTCGAGCTCGCCCGCGTTGACCGGATGGACGGTGCCGGGATTCGGACGCTCCGGCATGCCCGGAGTGCCCGGGCCGAACGGCGCGGGCGGCCAGGTCATCTTGCGCGGCGTCTGCCCCGGCGGCTGGTCGGAGTCAGGTGTGCGACCGGCCGCGTGCATCTCCTCGACGTGCGCGCCGTACGCGCCGTGGCAGGCCTCGCAGCCGACGCCGAGCTCGAGGTACGCGGTGTCGTAGCTGTCCGTCTCCTCGTGCCAGTTCTTCTCGTTGTTCGTCGTGTGGCAGCTCGCGCACATCGAGTTCCACGTCATGCCGCGGTTGGCCCAGAAGCCCCATTCGTCGGGCCGTCGGTCCTCATCGCCGTAGACGTCGAACCATTCGTGCGCGGCCGGGTCGTACGCGAGCTCGGTGACCTGATAGCGACCGCCCGGAGCCGCCACGACCGCCTGCCAGAGCGGCGCGACACCGATGATGCGCGTCGGGCGTACCGGCTCGACGGTGCCACCTGCGCCGAGCGTGACGATCTGGTGGATGCCGCCGCGCTTGCGTACGGTCGAGACCAACGAGCCGTGTTTCACCTCGCGCTCCGGCTCGAACGCCGCCCCGTGGAGCGACGCGTCGAACGGCACCTCGGCGAGCGCGTGGTGCGAGCCGGACCAGGCCTCCCACACTTCCGGATGGCATTCCTTGCAGGCCGCCGAACCCGCGTAGGCATTCGGCGCTGTGGGTGTCGCCGGCTCGGTGGTCGGCGTGCGTCGGGTGTCGCCATCGCGTGTCGCGAGCCACCACGTGAACGCGACGACGACCAGGACGACCGGCGTGAGTCGCAGGACGTGCTTGGGTTCGACTGTCATCGCCGCGCATTATCTCGAGTTTGGCCCATCGCGGCTACGACGCAATTGGCGAAACTCGCGATCACTCTTTCCGCCGCCGCTTGCTGTACGCCTCGAGGAACTCGCGCTCCTCGTCGGTCAACGATCCCATGCCGTCGCGGCTGATCTTCGCGAGCAGCTCGTCGACACGCGTGGCGTCGGCAGTGTCGAGGTCATCCCGGGGGGGCCGGGCGTCGCGGCCGCGCTCGTCGCCTCTGCGGCGCCGCAAGCGTTCGAGCCAGCGTCGAATCCGGCCGGGTCGACGTCCCTCGCGCCCACGCTCGACGCTCGTGTAGCCGCGCGAGAAGTCGTGCCCGTAGGCACCGTCGGGGCCCTCGCCCGCTTCCACGCGCTGACGGAACTGCTCGACGCCCTGCCAGGCCCACAGGAAGATGATCGCGAGGAACAGCGAATGGTCGTAGAGCGCGTAGCATAGCCCCGCGACCACCGTCAGGCGCGACGCGAACACGGTTGCCGTGACCGCCAGACGATACGACTCCCACCCGTAGCCGCGGCGTCGCGCGAGGAATCCCCAGAGCCCGGCGTGAAACATGCGGCCGCCGTCGAGCGGGTAGAGCGGGACGAGGTTGAAGACGAGGATGATCACGCTCCAGCGGACCAGATACAGGCGCGAGTACTTGTACCAGATGTTGTCGTACTTGAGGTCCGGCCAGTAGTGATCGCCCATGAGGTAGCCGCCATAGGCCAGTCCCGCCAGACACAGGCTGACCGCCGGCCCACCCGCTGCGACGATGAACTGCTGCCGCGGCAGGTTCGGCGCGGAGCAGAAAGCGAGGCCGCCGAGAGGCCACAGAAGGATGTCCGTCGCATCGCCACCGACGGCACGCGCCGCAAAGCAGTGGCCGAGCTCGTGCAGGAAGATGTGCAAGAAGACCAGCCCCGTGCCGAGCGCCCACAGGCCGAGGACCGTGCCGCGCGCGAGATGCTCGAGATACGGGTTCTGCAGGACGCTGTGCAGGTTGAACGCCCACCACGCCAGCAGCATCCAATGCAGGCGGACCCGGATCCGCGCGACCGTGCCCACGTACAGACCCCAGCTGTAGAAATCGTTCATGGGGGACAGATGGCCGGATGGGCGCAGCGCTGTCAAGCGGGCGAGGGCGGGAGTCGGAGTCGGAGTCGGCGTCGGAGTCGGCGTCGGAGTCGGAGTCGGAGTCCGCGTCAGCCGATCCTTCTACGACGTGACGACCTCCGGCTGCGCCGCTTCGCGACTCGGTGGCGCGATCCCCAGCGCTTTGCGGTAGACGTCGAGCGTGCCCCGTGCCGTGTGCTCCCACGAGAACTTCGCCGCCCGGCGCAGACCGCGTTCGCGCAGCAGCTCGCGCAGGCCTTCGTCGCGCCACAATCGCTCCATCGCGCGCGCCAGGCCGGCGACGTCGGTCGCGCGCGTCGTCAAGGCGGCTCGGCCGGCGACTTCCGGGAGGGACGTGCTGGTCGACGTGATACACGGCGTGCCCGATGCGAAGGCCTCGAGCACCGGAATGCCGAATCCCTCGTGCCGCGACGGAAACACGAAAGCTCGCGCCGATCGATACAGCCCGGGCAGATCCGCCGACGGAACCGAACCGAGGTAGCGGATGCGCGACGCGATGCCGAGCCGCGACCACAGCGTCTCGAGCGACGCGAGGTGCGCGGTCGGTGCACCGGCCACGACGAGCCGTGCGTCGACACCGCGCTCGACGACCCGAGCCAGCGCACGGCTCGTCGTCTCGAGGTTCTTGCCCGGTTCGACGAGCCCGAGCTGCAGGAAGAAATCTTGCGGCAGGTCCAGGCGCCGGCGCAGCGCGCCATCATCGACCGCCGGCGGGGGGGCCGGCACGAAACGGTCTCCGACGCCGTTCGGGACGACGTCGATGCGCCGAGTGTTCGCGTCACCGACCCAGAGCACGACGTTCTCGCGGGTGGCTCGCGATACGCAGATCACTCGCTCGGCGCGGCGGATCGAGTCGGGCACCCAATGCGTGAGATAGCGGTGCTTCAGCCGCCCAAAGCGCTCCGGCACGCAGAACGGCGACAGATCGTGGACGGTCACGACGCCCGGCGCCGGCAGCCGTCGAGGCAGCACGTTGTTGACGCTGTGGACGAGGTCGACGCGGTGTCTCCGAGCCAGCCGCGGCAGCAGAGCGTGCTCGGCGACGCGCCGTGCGGACGCCGGCAGTCGCCGCAGTGGCAGCCGCACGACGTGCGCGCGCGCTCGAGTCTCCGCATCCAGCGGCGGGCTCCAGTCGGCGTGCGCGAACACGACGAGCTCGAGCTCGTCCGGGCGAGTCAGCCGACACAGGTGCCGCAGGATCGCGCACACGTAGGTGCAGATTCCGCCCGGGCGGCCTGTTTCCGATAAGAGATCGATGCCGACGCGCATGGCGGGACTTGCCTGACGGGGTCGATCTCGATGTATCGGGTGCGATGCGGACAAAAAGAGAGCCCCGCGGTCGGTGAGTCGCGGGGCTCTTCGTCAGGCGGGGAGTGCAGTGATTTCAAAGTCAGTCGACGGCAGGCGATCCTCCGTCTGCCGGTTCTCCCTCGCGGAAGCGAATCACGCCGCTCTCGTCAATGAAGAAGTAGCGGTCGCCGCTGACGCCCGGATCCACGGGTTCCGCCAGCATGGCCCAGGTCGTCGATCCCTGGCTGCCGCTCGACACGAAGCGGTAGCCTTGTCGTTCGGCGTCGGAGAACCCCGAGTCGACGAGCGACACGTCGGAGAGCTCCTCGAGTTCGGCGTACGAGCCGTACTGCGTACGGTACTGCAGCTGCGCCTGCGACACGGTGCGGAGATTGGCGATGGCTGCCGTCTCGTTCGCGTGCTTTCGGCTGCTCATGAGGGCCGGGACAACCATCGCGAGGATGATCGCGATGACCGCGATGACGATGGCAAGCTCGATGATCGTGAACCCGCTTCGACGTTCCGCGTTTACACCCGCGATGGAGTTCGTGTCGAAAAGCATGATGCCCTTGGCGCTGGTCGCGCGATTCTCGACCCCACGAGACGACCCCGGCACCCCTGCCGGTCGGGCGGCGTCGAGTCGCCGCTCGCGAGTCTCGTTCGATACCCTAACTGCGTATCGACCCTTCGAACGTCGTGCCGTTTCCGGCCCGCGAGGACAGGATTCGCGGTAGTCGTCGTCTCCGCTCGCGTTGCGGCTTTGCTGCGATGGGTTACCGGTACACCGCTCGGGGCCGGACGTGACGCGACGCTGCCGTCGTGACGCGGGGTGGCGCCGAAAAGTGTCGACCGCGTTCGTGCGAGCGGTTACCCTAGCGACGGTTGGCGGCAGCAGGGCCGCTTGCTGTACGCTCCAAGAGACGCTGATACAACAGTTTGTGTGGTCCGGGACGGGTGCGGCGCCGGACGGCCGGAGTGACCCGCGATGAAAACTGCCCGCAACACGATCGTCGCCCTCGTCCTCGTCGGCTGTGGGATCGGTGGCTGGATGGTGTACCGATCGAGCGGCCTCCACGTCACCGTCAACCGCCATGGTGAGCGTCTGGACGACGTCGAGAAGGATTCCGAAGAGCACGGCGCGACGCTCGTGCGACACGACACGCGCCTCGGTACCGCCGAGGCCACGGTCGAAGTGCACACCACCGAGATCGCCGAGCTCGACCGCGAGGTCGAAGCGGCGAAGCGTCGCCTGACCGTTGCCGAGGATCGCCTCGCGACGAGCGAGACTCGTCTGGCCGAGGCGGAGAAGAGACTGACGGAAGCGCAGGCCAAGAGCGCCACGAACGCCGACGAGATCGCGTCCCTGCGGGGAACCGTCGACGCGCTGCGCCAGGAGCAACGCGTGGTGACCGACGACCTCGCCCGGTCGATCCGCGAGATGCGCGAGCTGACGAAGAAACTCGAGGACGAGCGGCGTATCAACGCGGCGCTCGATCGCCGCATGAGCGCGATCGAGAAGAAGATCGGCGTCGAGCCGGTCACTCCGTAATCGGCAGGCGGAACAGCTCGATCGTCGTGCGTCGCGTCGCCGCGTCCAGCTCGGCGGACGGGACGTGCTTGAGCTCCGCGAGGTAGTCGCGCGTCAGCGTGGCGAATGCGGGCTCGTTGCGTTTGCCCCGGCGCGGCTGCGGCGCGAGGAACGGACAGTCCGTTTCGAGGAGGAGGCGATCCAGCGGCACGATGCGGGCGGCCTCCTGTAGATCGCGCGCCTTCGGGAAGGTGACGTTGCCCGCGAACGAAATCGCGTAGCCGAGATCGAGTGCGCGTTGCGCGTGCTCCGCCGTGCCGCCGAAGCAGTGGAACACCCCGGGCGGCCTCGCTGCCGGATCGCGGCTCTCGAGCAGCTCGAGCAAGTCGTCGAGCGCGTCGCGACAGTGAATGACGATCGGCAGCTCGAGCCGCGTCGCGAGGTCCAGCTGACGCTCGACGCGCGGGCGCTGCTCCTCCGGCGAGACGTTGTCCCAATAGTAGTCGAGCCCGATCTCACCGATCGCGACGACCTCGCGTGGGGCCGACTCCACGAGGGACTCGATCGCGGCCAGGTCGGCGTCGAGATCCGCGATGTCCGACGTCGGATGGAGCCCGACTGTCGCCCAGAAGCCATCGTGGCGCCGGGCCAGATCGATCGCCGCACGGCTCGTCGGCACATCGATACCGATGTTGATCACCCCCTCGACGCCCGCCTCACGGGCTCGGCGGATCACGTCGTCGCGATCGTCGTCGAAGCGATCGAAGTAGAGATGCGCGTGGGAGTCGATCATCGGGCTCGTCTGGAACGGCTCACAAGGACGGGATCGACCACACGCCGCTTGCGTCGTGCTGCGCGCTCGGCAGGCTCTCGCGCAACGCTTCAAGGAACGCGGTCGCTCCCTCACCGTCGTCGTCGACCGGATGCGCGGAGTAGAACGCGGTGCTCGCGTCGGGGCGGAAGATTGCCCGGACCGCCTGGAAGAACATCGCGGTCTCGTCGTGGTACTCGAAGGCGAGCGTCAGAATCTCGCGCAACGCGCTCTCGTCTCCGCCGAGCGCCGACTGCGTCAGGGCGAGGAGTCGAAGGCCGAGATTCTCGTCGTCGGCGAATGCCGTGATGAACTCGGCGTCGTCGAATCGCTCGACGTGTGCGAGGAGCGCGGGGACGAGCACGGCCGGATCGCGCGCCGAGAGCAGATACTCGCGAACCTCGCCGCGCAGCACGCCGAGCGTGTGCTCATCCAGGCCGGGCGCGTCGAGGAATCCCGTCACCGCGACGTAGTGACGGTCGAGCGCGCGGCGCGGGCGTGACATGTCGTCGAGGAGGCCGTCGAGGGCTCGGGCGCGAAGATAGGTAAGGAGGTGCGGCAGCCGGAAGCGAACGACGGTGGCGAGCGCGCCGTCGGCGCGGCGGAGCTCGACGCGTGCGTCGTCGGCATGGGCATCGTGAATCGCGACGTCGGCGATCCAACGGTCGAGCACGGCGAGGTCGTAGCGTCGGACCGCCGTGTCGTCGTCGTCGTCGTCGTCGTCGTCGGCGGGGCCCCCGGGACGGGCTCCGCGCGCGACCGCCTCGTCGAGGGCGGCGAGGAGTCCGTCGAGCTCATCGCGTGCCGGAGCCGGCGCTCCAGCGAGGAGCGTGCTCTGGCGCACGACGATGTCGCCGTCTCGGTGGGCGCATCGCGCCAGCAGGAAGCCGGCCGCGCTCAGCGTATCGGCGAGTTGTGTGTCGCCGACCGGTGCGAAGGTCCTCGTGCCACCGCTGGCGGGTGCCTCCGGGGGCGCCACGCCGCCATCGGATGCTGCGTCGGCGGGGGCGGAGTCCGGCGTGCGGCAGCCAGCGACGACCGCGAGCGCGAGAAGGGCCATGCGCGAGAGCCGGTGCGCGGTGAGCCGTGCGGCGGCGCGGCCCGGTGTCGTGGCGTCCATCTGCGATCTCCTCCGATCTCGCCCCCATCCATCCTGACCAGCCCGTTGCAAAAGGCAATCCGGCGCGATGGCGGCCATTTCGCCCAGGCTCTTCGTTGTCAGAATTCGACAATGCTTACGCGCGGCGCGCGGCGCGGTTCGGTGCCGGCCTGCGCGCGAGCGGAGTATCCGGGCGGGGTGGGGCCACTCGCAAGGCAAAATTCTCTCGATCGGCCGCGATGACGGCTTGTATGATAGGCCGCGCGTTCGAGATGGACGGGCCTCGGTGGAGGCCGTATCGGGTCTGACAGCGTAGGTTGTAGTCCGGGCGTGGAGGCGGATCCTCCAACGGACACGAAGGACTCCGTGGACAGCATCGTTCCGAGTCGAGGAGTGCGGGGACGCTGCGTCGTCCTCCTGACGCTTGGGATCGTCGCAGCCGGATCCGGCGGGGGCGCGTACGGGCAGGACGTCGTCATCAGCGAGATCCTGTACGATCCGGCCGGCGTCAACACGGGGCGGCAGCGCGTCGAGCTGCAGAACGTCGGCGCGGAGACGGTCGAGCTCGGCGTGAGCGGCTTCTGGCTGCGGGTGCCACCCACAGCGTGGCGCTTTCCGGCGGCGGCGACGCTGGCTCCGGGAATGACGCTGACGGTGCACCTGAATCGCTCCGGCGAGGATCTCGGCAGCGAGTTCTTCACCGGCACGGCCGGCATGCGCAGCCTGCGCTCGTCGGATGCCGTCGCGCTGTATCGCTCGAACCTCTTCCAGGACCCCGACAGCCTCGTCCACTTCGTCGAGTGGGGAGCACCCGGTCAGGGCGGCGAGGACGTCGCCGTCGCGGCGGGTCTGTGGCCGGAGGGGGACGCGGTCGACACGGCGGCGCTTCGCGCTGGATCGTCGCTCGCGTGGATCGGACCGAATGGCGACGGCACGCTCGGGGACAACGGCGATACGAGCGATTCGTGGTGCATCGATGGAACGCCGTCGCTGGGCGCACGGCACGATGGGTGTACGGTGTCGCGGCCACGCAGCCACATCGTGATCGAGGAGATCGGGCTCGGCGGCATCCCGAGCGACGATGGAGTGACCTCGTCTTCGTTCCTGGAGCTCCGCAACGTCGGCGATGCCCTCGAGGATCTGGGCGGCACCGTCGTGGTGCTCGCCGGGGAGTCAGCGTACGAGTTCGCGGTCGGCACGCTCCTCGGACCGGGTGAGCAGCTGCTTCTCCTCCTCGCCGCGGACGGCGAGGACACCGATTTCGTCAGGTACACCGGCGCGGACGCGTTTCGCAGGCTCGGGCTCGTCGATTCGCTGTCGGTGCACGTCGACGGCGTCGGTCTCGACGACGCAGCGGAGGATCCGAGCCGGGTTCTCTACTTCGTGCAGTGGGGCGCTGGCGGTGGTCCGTTCGAGTCGGCCGCAGTCGCCGCCGGCGCTTGGCGTGACGGAGAGTTCGTCGACTCGGCGACACTCCATCCGGACGGTGCGCTCGTACGCGTCGGCGATGTCGCCGGTCCCGGAGGGTGGGCGATCGACAACACGCCGACGCCGGGCATCGACAACGACGCGCTTCCCGGCGCGCCGAGCGTCGTGGTCAACGAAGTCCTTCTCGATCCGGCCGGAGACAACGTCGGGCGCCAGGTGATCGAGCTCGCGAACATCGGCACGGTCGAGGTCGACGTTTCCGGACGCGCCCTGTGCCACGAGACAGCCGACGCCGGTGCCGGTGGCCTCACGTGCTACGAGTTGCCCGCCGGCGCGCGCATCCCGCCGGGAGAGTTCGTGCTCATCCACGCCGGCGCCGCGGGCGATGACTCCGCGCTCGAGTTTTTCGCTCCTGATCTCGGGCCCTTCGATCGCGGCCTCGGCGAGATCGGGTTGTTCATGACGGCCGATCCGACGAACGCGAACAACATGGTGGACTACCTGCGCTGGGGTAGTCCGGACGGCGGCGAGATCGGTCAACTCGCCGCGTCGGTCGAACTGTGGTCGGTGGACGGAGCGATCGACGTGACGCGCCTGCGGGACGGGGCCAGCATCGCGTATCAGGGCACCGGCGACAGCCCCGGGGACTATCGTATCGACTTCACGCCGTCGCTCGGCGCTTCGAACGACAGCACGGGCGGGAACGAGCCGTTCCGTCGCGGCGACTGCAACGACGACGGGGCCGTGGACATCAGCGACTCGATCATCACGTTCGGATTCCTGTTCCTGGGCGAGGCCGCACCAGAGTGTCGGAACGCGTGCGATTCCAACGACGACGGCGCTGTCGATATCTCCGACCCCGTGTACCTCCTGAACTTCCTGTTCCGGGGAGGGGCCTCGCCACCGCCGCCGGTCGACGAGTGCGGGCGGGACGACGAGCCGGCCGGGCCGGGCTGCGACGCGTACGTCTCCTGCTGAACGCTTCGCCCGTGAGGGAGAGCTTCGGTCGCTCGTCACAGAACGGGCTGCTCGGTCAGCCTGCTACGGCCACATTCCCTCGTCGATGAGCCGCTTCTCTTCCGTCCGGGCGCGCTGATAGTAGTCGACCATCAGGAGTCGGGACGACGAGTCGGCGTCGAGGAACGCGACGACATGGCGGTGCTGCTGCAGGAAGCTCGCGGGCCAGAAGCTCGAGATCGGGCCCTCGACACACTGACGAACGGCTTCCGCTTTGCCCCCGCCGAACGCCTGGAGAAAGATGCGACGCGCGCCCATGATCGTCGCGATGCCGAGAGTCACCGCGAGCTGCGGTTGATCGGCAGGATCGTCGTAGAAACGCGAGTTGTCGTGGAGCGTCTTGTCGGTCAGCGTCTTGATGCGCGTGCGCGACGCGAGGGACGAGGTCGGCTCGTTGAAGCCGATGTGTCCGTTCGAGCCGATGCCGAGGATCTGGATATCGATGCCCCCGCACTCGCGGATGAGCTCCTCGTGCGCCTCGAGCTGAGCCGGCAGGTCGTCGCCTTCCGTCGGCGGGAAGTGGATGTTCTCGGGAGGAATGTTGACGCCATCGAACAGGTGCTTCCGCATGAAGTAGCGGTAGCTCTGCGGATGGTCGGCGGCGAGGCCGAAGTACTCGTCGAGGTTGAACGTGCGGACCTGCGAGAAGTCGACGCCGTCCTCCTGGTGAGCGCGGATCAAGCGCTCGTAGACGCCGATCGGCGTCGATCCGGTCGCCAGGCCGAGGACGAGGTCCGGTTTCTTCTCGAGCTCCCGAAGAATCTCGGTGGCGACGAGTTCGGCGGACTCTTCCGGAGACGCACAGACGATGACTTTCATGGTTCGATCTCGCCTCGGGTGTTGCGCTGCGGACGACGTTGTACACGTACGAGGGGCTGTCGGCAACCGGGCAGTTCGTGCCGGGGCGGAGTCGGGGGCGGAGACGGTGTCTGGGACGGTGTCGGAGTCGGTGTCGGAGTCGGTGTCGGAGTCGGAGTCGGAGTCG
>CAYMRB010000190.1:0-17964 GCA_964392615.1 uncultured Planctomycetia bacterium
TGCGGAGAGCGTGGAGCGCACCGTGTACTGGACCCTGACCGATCCGTTCGGCAATCAGGTGTTTCCGCGATACGAGATCCGACGCGGCGATCACGGACCGTTCACGCTGGCCCCTGGCACGTACACGATCACGGTCGACGCCAACGGCCCCGCGACTCCCGGCTTCGCGTTCCGTGTACGGCAGGTCGCGGCTCACCCGGAGAGCGTCATCGCGATCGGTGACGTCGTCGACGAAACGCTCGGTCTCGGCGAGACACGTCGCTACGCATTCGACGTTCCGGCCGGCGGCGCCCGGCTGCTCTTCGACAACCAGCTCGACGCACCCTCGGCGCGATGGAGCCTGTTCGACGCGGCCGGCCAGGCGGTCTTCAGCGACCTGACGCTCCGCTCCGATGTCGCCTCGGTGGCTCTGGCCGGCGGTACGTGTCACCTCGACGTGCGCGCTCTCGAAGTCGACGTGCCGGTGCTGTTCCAGGTGCGTCCGACGGTGACGCGAGTCGTCGACCTCGCGCTCGACGAGGTCGTCGAGGATACGCTCGGCGACGGGACCCCGAACGGCCTCGCGATCTATCGCTTCGACGTCGTCGAGGGAGAGACTATCTTCGTCGACAGCATCGTTGGCAGCCGCACGGCTCTGTGGACCTTGCGCGACGAGCGCGGAGAGTCGGCCGGCCTGGTCGAGAGGGTGCGTTCGGACTCGAGTCAGGGGCCGTTCGATCTCGCAGCCGGATCGTACGAGCTCACGCTCGAGCCTTCCACCACGGTGGCCGCGCCGTTCTACTCGTTCGCGGTGCGGCGCGTTCCTGTCGACCTCGCGCCGACCGCGCTGCGAGCCGATCCGCCCGCGGTCGAGGCGGGCTTCTCGACCGACATCGAGATCTCGTGGACTATCGAGAACCGCGCCGGAGCAGAGACGATCGACCTCGGCGACTGGATCGATCGAGTCGTCCTATCGTCGGATGACGTTCTCGGCGACGCGGACGACATCGTGCTCGACTCGTTCGCGCAGTCCGGCAGCGTGCCGCCGCGCGAGACGTACGAGCGCACCGAAGTCGTGACGGTCCCGGCAGCGCTCCCGATGGGCCACTACCGGCTCTTCGTAGTCACCGACGCCGACGACCAGATCGAGGAGGTCGGCTCCGAGGACAACAACGCGCTCTCGGTGCCGTTCAGCTTGCTCGCGTCGACCGACGACGCTGGCTGCGTGGAGTTCGACCTCCGCGACGGCGAGTCCTTCCCGGCCGGCACCCTGCTCACTCTGAGCGGACGGGCCCTCGGGCTCGGACGGACGACGAACGTGCTCTACATCGTCGATGTGTCGACCAGCACGCAGCAGGTCTGCGGGCTCGACTGCAACTTCGACGGTGCGCTCGGACCGGAAGACGACCTCAACGAGGACAACGGCGCCGGCAATCCGAACGGAGAGTGCGAGTTCGGTTCGATCCTCGACTGCGAGCTCGGCGCCGTGCTACGGACGAGCGAGGTGCTCGGCAGCCGGCCGGGCGTGCACCAGTCGGTGATCCTGTTCGCGGCGTTCGCCGAGTCGATGGATCTCGGGCCGGACGACGAGCGACAGCACTGGCTCGCACCGCACGACCGCGACGCGGATGAGAGCGGCGTGGCCGACATGGACGAAGCGCTGCGCAGCGTATTCGCGGTCGGTGGCGCGTTCTGCAATATGGGCGCCGGCGCGACGCTGTTCACGCGAGTCCAGACCCGCTGCGGCACCAACTTCGACATCGCGATCGACGCGGCAGAAGAGGCGCTGTCCGCGGCGCGACCCGCCGATCGGAACATCGTCCTGTTCCTGACGGACGGCGAGCCCAGCGAGGACAACGTGCCGGTGTACGACGCCCTGCAAGCGCTCGGCGACCACGCGATCGACTTCACCGGGCTCCAGATCGGCAACCCCGACGTGACTCCGGACCTCCAGCGCGTCGCCGATCTCATCGACGAGCATCCCGACTCGACGGGAGCCGCGCGCGCCGTCCTCGACGCCAACGATCTCGCCGTCGAGACGCTGCGCAGCTTCGACACGGTCGCCGTGACCGTCAACGGTCGAGCAGCCGTCGTCGACGCCGCCGGCGCGTTCTTCCATCCGGTCGTGATCGAGCCCGGCGCGAACGAGTTCGAGGTCACCGTCTTCGACGTCGGTGGCGGCAGCTGCACCCGTACCGTGACGATCGTCGGCACGACGGACGACGGCGACGAGTTCGAGGACTACTCGGATGTGACGACGTCGATCGACGCCGAGTACGAGAACACGCGATTCGATCGCCGCGCTGGACGGCTCGTCGTCCAAGCCCGCGCGTGCAACGTCGACGAGTTTCCGATCGACGGGCCGCTGCTGATGGTCATAGAGCGGTTCACCGAGCCAGGCGTTACCGCGGCCAATCCGGACGGCTTCACGCCCGACGGCAAGCCGTACTGGGTGTTCGGCGCGGACGGCGAGTCGATCGGTCCGGGCACCTGTACCGATCCGCGAACGCTTCTGTTCGCCGACGCGGGGCGCGTTCGGGTCGACTTCGACGTGTCGTGGCTGGCGCCGATCAACCAGGCACCGACGTTCGTGACCGTGCCGACGTCGGTGGCGATCGTCGACCATGCCTACACGTACACCGCGCGCGCCGAAGATCCGGACGGCGACGTGGTGACGTACGCCGTCAACGCGGCTCCCGAAGGATTGACGATCGGCGCGGAGAGCGGAGTCTTGTCGTGGCATCCGGACGCCGACGACATCGGCACGCATGTCGTGACGCTCGTCGCGAGCGACGGCCGTGGCGGTCGCGCCAAACAGCGCTTCGCGCTCGAGGTCCTCAGCGGCGATGCGAATCGACCGCCGACGTTCACGACGCTCCCCCCGACGAGGGTGTCGGCCGGTGCTCCGTATCGCTACGTGGCCGCCGCCGAGGATCTCGATGACGACCCGCTGACGTTCTCGAAGACCGCCGGCCCGGACGGGCTGACGGTCGACGCCGTGGGCATCGTCGAGTGGGACCTCGCCGTGTCCGGAGAGCACGCCGTCGGCATCGCGGTCTCCGACGGTCGCGGCGGCGAGTCCGAGCAGACGTTCACGCTGACCGTCGGCGCGCGCTCGAACAACGCGAACGCGCCGTCGCTGTTCGGCACGCCGCCGACGCTCGCGGTCCTCGGCAGCTTCTACTTCTACCAGCCGGCCGCCGGAGACCTCGACGAAGGCGACACGCTGACGTTCGCACTCCTCACAGCGCCCGCGGGCATGATGATCGAGCCCGACACCGGCCGCGTGGCGTGGACGCCGCGCACGGAGCAGTTGGGCACGCATCCCGTCACCTTGATCGTGTCGGACGAGGCCGGTGCGTCGGCGTCGCAATCGTGGAACGTCGAGCTCGTCGCCGAGCCGGTCAATCGACCTCCAGTCGTGTCTTCGGTGCCGGTCTTCGATGCGACGACCGACGTCGCGTACGAGTACGACGTCGACGGCTTCGACCTCGACGGTCAGCTGATCATGTTCCAGCTCGCGACGGCACCCGACGGCATGTCGATCGACGCCGCGAGCGGCCTCGTGACGTGGACGCCGAGCGCTGCGGGCCTCGTCGTCGCCACCGTGCACGTCGTCGATCCGCTGGGCGCCGTCGGCAGCCAATCGTGGGAGATCGTCGTGCGCTTGCCCAACCGGGCGCCGGTGATCGAGACCGAGCCCGTCGTCGATGGACGCGCGGGAATGACCTATCGCTACGACGTCCACGCGTCGGACGCGGACGGTGACGAGCTCGAGTACACCGTGACGACCGGGCCGTTCGACATGATCGCCGTCGCGCGTTCCGGCCTCGTCACGTGGACGCCGAGTGCCGAAGACGTCGGAGAGCACCCGGTGATCGTCGTCGTCGTCGACGGCCGTGGCGGATCCGACCTGCAGGAGTTCGTCGTGACCGTCGCGGCAGACGACGAGGCGCCCGAGGTCGCGCTGTCCGTATCGCGCGATCCGGGTCGGGTCGGCGAGGAGGTGCGCATCTGCGTCGAGGCGGCGGACGACGTCGGCATCGCCGAACGCGCGCTGACGATCGACGGCGAGCCGCCCCCTCTCGACGCGTTCGGCTGCGCGACCTACGTGCCCACAGAAGTCGGCGAGTTGACCCTCCGGGCGACGGCGACGGACCGCTCGGGCAACGAGTCGAGCGTCGAGCGGCCCCTGCTCGTTATCGGCGACCAGCCGACCGACGCGCCGGTCGTGACGCTCGTCGGCCCCGATCCGCAGAGCGTGCTGACGGCGCCGACCGCGATCGTCGCGAGCATCTCGGACGAGACGCCGGAAATCCTGACGTGGACGGTCCAGATCTCTCCAAGCGACGACGAATCGTTCGAGGTCATCGCGACCGGCTCCGGAGCGGTCGACAGCGACGTCGTCGCGACGATCGACACGACGCGGCATCCGAACGGCGTGTACCGCGTGCAGATCGTCGCGAACGACGGAGAGCAGACCGGCGGCATCGAGGTCGAGTACTCGGTCTCCGGCGATCTGAAGATCGGCAACTTCACGATGGCTTTCGTCGACATCGCGTTGCCGATCGGCGGCGTGCCGATGTCGGTCGTGCGCCGATACGACAGCATCGACACCTCGCCGGGCGACTTCGGTGCCGGCTGGCGACTCGCGCTTCCCGGCGATGTGACCGACAGCGCGCGGGAGTCGCGCACCGGCAACGGCCTGGTCGACCTGCTGTCCACCGAGCCGTTCCGCGCCGGCACGCGTGTCTTCGTCACGCGGCCGGACGGAGGGCGCTCCGGCTTCACGTTCGTTCCGACTCCGACGGGTCACCCCACCGCGTTCCTCTTCGCTCCATCGTTCGAGCCCGACCCCGGCGTCGAGGACAGCCTCGAGGTCATCGAGCCGGCTGGCGGCTTCTTCTTCTTCGGCGGCGTCGCGACGCAGCTCGGCGTGCCGTACAACCCGCGCAAGTACCGACTGACGACGGCGGACGGGTTCGCGTACACGATCGACGAGAACGCTGGACTCGAGCTCATCGCCGACCGCGCGGGCAATACCGTCGAGGTCCGCGAGGACGGCCTGTTCAGCTCTCTCGGGCCGGCGATTCGGTTCGAGCGGGACGACAGCGGTCGCATCACACGCGTCGTCGAGCCCGACGGCGATCCGAACGACGACGTCGACCCGCTGTCGGTGTCGTACGTCTATGACGACATCGGCAACCTGATCGCATTCGCCGACGAGGCCGGTGTCGAGACGGAGTACTTCTACGAGTCGGATGCGTTTCCGCACCACGTGACGCGCATCGTCGACCCGCTCGGCCGACCCGTCGCGCGCAACGTCTACGACGAGGACGGCCGGCTAATCGCGTTCTGCGGCGCCGATGGCGACCCGGACACGCTCGAGGGCTGCACGAGCTACGAACGAGACATCGGTGTCGACGGCGTCGTCACGACCGTGTTCGACGGACGCGGTCAGCGTACGGACCTGTTCTACGACGCGGACGGCAACGTCGTGCGCGAGGTACGTGAGGTTGACGGCGAGACGTTCGAGTACGAGCGCACCTACGTCGACGGTCGGCTCGTCGAGGACATCGACCCGGCCGGCAACCGTACGACGTACGGCTACGACGAGCGGGGCCGTCGCACGAGCGTCACCGACGCGGGCGGCCGTACGTCGACGTTCGAGTACGGCGACTGCGGCAAGCTCGTCCGCGAGTGCGACCCACAGGGCAACTGCAAGTCGTACGAGTACGACGCGAGCTGCAACCGCATCGCCGAGGTCGACGCGCTCGGCCATCGCGTCGAGATCGGCTACGACGCTGCGGGCTCGAAGACGAGCCACACGGACGCGCTCGGCAACGCATGGACCTACGAGTACGACGACTCGGGCCGCGGCTCGCGCATCGTCGATCCGCAGGGCAGCGTCGAGACGTACGACGCCGACGACGCCGGCCGGCTGCGCGCCACCGTCGACCGCCTCGGCCGACGCATCGAGTACGAGTACGACGACGCCGGTCGCGTGACGGTCGAGAGGTGGATGACGGATCCGCCGCGTGAGCTCGTGATCGAGTACGACGCTGCCGGAGAGATCGTCAGCGCATCGGACGAGGACAGCTCGATCGCGATCGAATACTGGCAGTCGGGCCTGATGAAGAGCGTGACGACGCAGGTGACCGGCGGACCCGCCGTGACGATCACGTACGGCCTTCCGGACGGCGCCGACTCGTCCAGCGGCTACGACGGCGCGCGCAACGTGTCACGCGTGCACGATTCGTTCGGCGGCCTGACCGAGTACGAGTACGACGGCCTCGGCCGACTCGTCTCGATCCGCCAGTCCGGCGACGGCGTCCAGCCGAAGCGCGTCGACCGCGTTCTCGACGCGGCCGGCCTCGTGCGCGAGCTGCGCCGCTACGCGGATCTCGACGCCCAGAGCCCGGTCACGACCACGCTCTTCGACTACGACTGCGGCGGCTGTCCGTCGCGACTCGCGTCGATCGAACATCGCCGTGCGGCGGACGACAGCGTGATCCATGCGCTTGCGTTCGACCGCAGCGACGCGGGCGACATCGTCCGCATGACCGACGCGGAGGGCGTGCACGATTACACGTACGACGGCGCTCGCCGGCTGCTGTCCGTGGATCACCCCGACGGCGGCGCGCAGCCCGACGAGTCGTACACGTACGACGCTGCGGGCAATCGACTGACGAGCCATCGGGGCGCCAGCACGTATTCGTACGAGGAGGGCGGCGCCGGCAATCGACTCGTCGAGGATGCGACCTGGTCGTACGAGTACGACGCGGCCGGCAATCTCGTCCGGCGGACCGACACCACGACGGGCGAGCGCGACGTGTACCGCTACGACTACCGCGACCGACTCGTCGGCGTCGAGAGGCGCAACGCGCTCGACGAGGTGACGAGCGAGACCGTCTACACCTACGACCTCGCAGACCGACGATTGCGCCGCGATCGCGACGGCGAGATCACGTACTGGGTCTGGGAGCGCGACCACCCGATCATCGAGCTCGACGGCGATGGTGACGTCACCACCCGCCGCCTGTTTGGCCCCCGGGTCGACGAGGTCCTCGCGGACGAGCACGACGGCGAGACGCGTTGGTTCCTGACCGACCCGGTCGGCACCGTGCGCGATCTCGTCGGCGACGACGGCGCCGTCCTCGATCACTACGCCTACGACTCGTTCGGCGACCTGCTAGCACACTCGGATACAGATGTCGCGAACTCGATCCTCTTCCAAGGGCGCGAGTTCGACGCGCAGACAGGGCTCGGGTACTTCCGAGCGCGCTACTACTCGGCGCAGGCGGGCCGGTTCCTCGCCGAGGATCCGATCGAACCGTTCGACTACACGTTTGCGAACAACGGCCCGCTGACGTTCGGCGACCCGAGCGGCCGGACCGTGGCGATCTTCTACGCGTGCAAGGCAGCCGCGATCGCGCTTCAGGCGCAGGGCATCGAAGAGTCCCTCGGAGCGCCGCTGCGTGACGCCTACACCGCGATCGCCGAGAGCGTCGCGACCGGCGAGGCGGCCGCGTCGGGACAGTCTCTCGCGGAGAAGATCCTGAAGGGCCTCAAGAGCTTCCTCGAGGGCAAAATCAAGCCCGGCCTGCAGTGTGCTGGGCCTTGATCGCAAAAGGGACCACGACCATGACGACGCACTCTCCGCAGAATCGGACGAGCATCACGACGCTGACAATCCTGACGCTCGCGCTGTCCGTCGCACCGGCAACGATCGACGCCGGGCCGCCGTGCGCGACGAAGCGCGTGGCGCTTCTCGAGAGTTCGGATGGCCTCGTGCCGACCGTGCGGCGCTCGCCGTGCGCTCGCCGTGCACTGGCCCGCGGTGGCCGCGTCGCGGGCGGCGTCTTCGAGAACGGCGACTTCGCGGCCGGACTCGATGGATGGACCGCGAGCGAGTCGGGCGGCGAAGTGGCGCCGGGATCGGTCGTCGCCGACGGTGACGACGCGGTCGTCTCGGAGGGCGACTCGTTCCTCGTCACACTCGAGCAGACGTTCGACATGCCGGCGTTCGCGACCGAGCTGTCGGTCGACGTCGTCGGCGACCCGGGGTTCGACCTGAGCGACAACTTCATACCCGACGCGTTCGAGGTCTCGCTGCTCGACGCGGCCGCGTTTCCGGTCGTCGCGCCATGGGACGTCACCGCGACGTCCGTCTTCAACTTGCAGGAGGACGGCTCGACCCACGTCGGCGACGGGGCGAGCTGGGACGGAACGCGACTCGTCGTCGATCTTTCCGCCGTATCTCCTGGGGAGACGGTCACGCTTTACCTCGACTTCATCGGCGCCGACGCCGACACGGCCGGCGCGCTGCGGATCGACGGTGTCTCGATCGCGCGAGACGTCCCCGCGGACAGCTTCCGGCGCGGTGACGTCGACGGCGACGGCACACGCGACGCCGCGGATCGCGACGCGCTCTTCGCCGAGCTCTTCGAGTCCGGCCCCGGCGCCGCCGACTGCCTCGGCATGCCCAGCGACGACGCCGGCGACGCGAACGACAACGAGGTGCGCACGATCGCGGACTGGCTAGCTGTGCGCGCGGTCGTCGAGGCCGGCGCCTCGCTCCTCGAACCGTTCGACGCGTGCGGCCTCGACTCGGACGACGACCTACGCGGCTTCGATGCCGTCGATCCCGACTTCATCGTCACCGCCGGCGAGCTCGCGATCGTGCCGCCGGTCGGGGCGGAGGATCGTGATCTAGAGCTGCCGGTCGTCGTCGCGTCACCACTGCCGGTCGCCGGCGCGACGTTGATCCTCGAGTTCGACTCGAGCTCGCTGACGCCGTTCGATCCGGCTGAAGACGGCGCCGATCTATTCACACCAGCAGCCGGCACCTCGCTCGCCATCGTCGACGGCGACCGCCTCGTGCTGAGCGTGTGGGCAAACGAGGCAGGCGGGACGATCGCCGACGGCGCTCCGGACGATCTGCAGACAATCGGCACGCTGCGATTCCACATCGAGGACTTCGCGATCGTACGCCCGTTCGTGTGGGCCGACGAGCACGAGGTCGCGGGCTTCACGTACCGGGCGACGATCGTCGACGACGCGTTCGGCGATCACCACCCGAGCGCAGCGTCAGGCGAGCACGAGTTCGTACGCGGGAACTCGAACAACGACGCCCGCGTCGACCTGTCGGACTCGGTCTACACACTCAACTACCTGTTCATCGGTGGTGAGGAGCCGAACTGCCTCGACGCGGCCGACTCGAACAACGACTCGAGGGTCGACATCTCGGATGGCGTCTACAGCCTGAACTTCCTGTTCCTCGGCGGTCCCCCGATTCCGCCGCCCTACCCGGCGTGTGGTCTCGATGAAGGGCCGGTGGACTTGCTCGGCTGCCGCGATTGTTCGTGTGGCCCGTATCCGCAGGGCCATCCGTGCAATCCTTGAGTCGTGCGGGATCCGAGACGTTCGTTCGGCCCCCCGGGCTGCACAGCGCGCGCGGCTCCTTCCTGGTAGCCGGTCGGTCGTCGACACCGAAGCGAGACCACCGTCACGGGAACCTCCCGCGCCGAAGGGGCGGCGACATTCACACTTGCCCCGAGCGCGGGACCACCGGGTAGAATGAAGGGGTGCTGTGGCTCGCACAGGCCTGCCGGCCTGACCGAGCCGAACCGAATGTAGTTCCAGGAGGGAGGCTCCGTGACGCGACTGAATTCGAGCTGCTTGATTGCAGCCGCGCTAGTCTTCTGCGTTGCCACCAACACGCCGGCGCAAGTGTCGTTCGAAGAACCGCCGATCGACTATCTCAAGGCGCCCGTGACCGATCCGGTCGCGCGGCTGCAGAAGAAGATCGACGCGGACGAGATCGAGCTCGAGTACGACGAGAAGACTGGCTACCTCGCGGCCGTGCTCGAGCACCTGAACGTGCCGGCATCGTCACAGGCGCTCGTCTTCTCGAAGACGAGCTTCCAGCTCCGGCGCATCTCTCCGAGCACGCCGCGTGCGGTGTACTTCGGCGACGACAACTACGTCGGCTGGGTGCAGAACGGTGCGGTCGTCGAGATATCGTCGGTCGATCCCCAGCAGGGCGCGATCTTCTACAGTCTGAGCCAGGAGCAGACCGACAAGCCGAAGTTCAAGCGCCACACGCACCGCTGTCTGCAGTGCCACAGCTCGACGCTGACGCGCGGCGTGCCGGGCCACCTGGTGCGCTCGGTGTATCCGGACGAGGACGGCTGCCCGATCCTCAGCGCCGGCACGTTCCTCAGCGACCACACGAGCCCCATGGAAGAGCGCTGGGGCGGCTGGTACGTGACGGGCCAGCACGGCGACCAGCGACACCTCGGCAACGCGATCATTCCGGACGACGAAGACCCCGAGGACATGGACATGGACGAGGGGGCGAACGTCACCGACCTGAAACCGCTGGTCGACATGACGCCGTACCTGGGCAAGCACAGCGACCTGGTCGCGCTCATGGTCATGGAGCACCAGTCGCAGGCGCACAACCTGATCACGCGCGCCAACTTCCTGACGCGGCTCACGCTCGAGGACGCCCGCGTCATCAACGAGATGGCCGAACGACCGCTCGACTTCGAGTCCGAGTCGACCAAGCGACGCGTCCGCGGCGCCGGCGAGCCGCTCGTCAAGTACATGCTCTTCAGCGGCGAGGCCGAGCTGACCGATGTGGTCGCGGGAACATCGAGCTTCGCGAAGGAGTTCTCCGCCCGCGGACCGCACGACGAGAAGGGTCGATCGCTCCGCCAGCTCGACCTGAAGGATCGTCTATTCCGTTACCCGTGCAGCTTCCTGATCTACACCGAGCCATTCGACGGCTTGCCCGGTGCGGTGAAGGAGTACGTGTACCGGCGCCTGTGGGAGGTGCTGACGGGAGAGGACGAGAGCGAAGACTTCGATCACCTGTCGAACGCCGACCGCAAGGCCGTCCTGGAGATCCTCCGCGCGACGAAGAAGGGTCTCCCGAAGTACTGGACGGCGCCGTAGGCGAACTAGCAAGAAGACAGACGAACGACGACGGAGGAAACCCCTGACCATGCGCTTCCGTACGTATTTTTTCGCGGCGTTCGCGTTGGTGCTCGCACCGCTCGCAGCGTCCGGCGACGAACAGAAGAGCGCGATACCGAAGGTCGACTTCGGCCGGCAGATCCGTCCGGTGCTGGCGGAGAAGTGCTACCCGTGCCACGGCCTCGACGAGGAGACGCGTGAAGCCGAGCTGCGGCTGGACACCCGCGAGGGCATCCTCGCACCGCTCGAGTCCGACGAGGGCTACGCGGTCGTCCCCGGCAAGCCGGAGGAGAGCCTCGCGTACCTTCTTCTCGTGACCGAGAAGAAGCGAAAGCGTATGCCGCCGCGGCGGTTCAAGAAGGAGATGACGCAGGAAGAGACCGAGCTCTTCCGCCGGTGGATCGAGGAAGGCGCGGAGTGGCAGGAGCACTGGTCGCTCGTCGCGCCGAAGCGCCCCGAGCTGCCGGAGGTGCGCGACGCGAGCCGCGTGCGCAACGCGATCGATCGCTTCGTCCTCGCGCGAGTGGAGAAGGAGGGCCTGCGCCCATCCGCCGAGGCCGACAAGACGGCGCTTCTGCGTCGCGTGACGTTCGACCTCACAGGCTTGCCGCCGACGCCGAAGGAGATCGACGACTTCCTCGCGGACGACTCGCCGGAAGCGTACGAGCGCGTCGTCGACCGCCTGCTCGAGTCGGCCCACTACGGCGAACACATGGGGCGCTACTGGCTCGACGCGGCCCGCTACGGCGACACGCACGGCCTCCACCTCGACAACCGCCGCCAGATTTGGCCCTTCCGCGATTGGGTCATCGAGTCGTTCAACCGGAACCAGCCGTTCGACGAGTTCACGGTCGAGCAGCTCGCCGGCGACCTGCTGCCGAACGCGACCATCGAGCAGCAAGTCGCGACGGGGTTCAACCGCTGCAATGTCACGACGAGCGAGGGCGGCGTCATCCCCGAGGAGTACCACGTTCACTACACGGTCGACCGCGTCGCCACGATGTCGACGGTGTGGATGGGCGTCTCGATGGGCTGCGTGAGGTGCCACGAGCACAAATTCGACCCCTTCGAGATGAAGGACTTCTACCAGCTCTACGCGTTCTTCAACAGCCTCGACGGCCCGGTGATGGACGGCAACAAGCCGCTGCCGGCGCCGGTCGTGCAGGTGCCGAACAAGGAGAACCGCAGGAAGATCGCCGAGCTCGAGCCGCAGATCGCCGCCGCGCGCAAGACCCTCGACGAGCGCCGCGGTGCTGCGACCGACGACTTCGTCGCATGGGAGAAGGCGGAGCGCGCTCGCGTCGGCGACCAGGCGATCGTGCCGACCGCGGATCTCATCGCTCACTGGCGCTTCGACGAGGCGAAGGATGCCAAGGTGCCCAGCGCAGTCGAAGGCGTACCCGCCGGTAGCCTGCGCGGCGCCAAGCGCGTCGAGGGCAAGGTCGGTCTGGCCGCCAAGGTCGGCAACAAGGAGTTCGTCGACCTCGGCAAGGAGACCGGCAACTTCGAGCAGACGGACGCGATCTCGTACGGCGCGTGGGTCAAGATCGACAAGGGCAACGGCGGCGGCGCGGTCCTTGCCCGCATGAACGACGGCAACAAGCATCGCGGCTGGGACCTGTACGTCTCGAACGGCATGGCGATCGCGCACTTCATCAACACGTGGCCGTCGAACGCGCTCAAGGTCCAGACGAAGAACAAGTTCAAGGAGAACGAGTGGCAGCACCTGCTCGTCACGTACGACGGCTCGCGCAAGCCCGAGGGCGTCAAGATCTACATCAACGGCGAGTCGAGCCCGCTCGACGTGCCGAACAACAGCCTCAACGGCACGATCAAAGCGAACTCGTCGCTGCACGTCGGCCGCCGCTCGCCGGGCTCCGCGCTGCGCGGGTTGGTCGACGACGTGCGAATCTACAGTCGCGTCCTGAATGCGACCGAGGCCGCCGATCTCGCCGGCGGCAGCGAGATTCGCGACATCCTCGCGAAGGCAGCCGACAAGCGCAGCCCCGAAGAGCAGGACGCGCTGCGCGAACACTACCTCGCCAACCACGACGGGCCGTATCGCGAGCTCGCGGCGAAGGTCACGAAGCTCGAGGGCGACAAGCGTCGGCTCGAGACCGAGGGCAAGATCGAGACGCTCGTCTGGCGCGACAAGAAGCCGCAGCCGGCTCACATCCTGATTCGCGGCGAGTATGACAAGAAGGGTGAGCGCGTCTATCGCGACACGCCCGCTGCGCTGCCGCCCTTGAAGAAGGTCGAGGGCGAGACACCGAGTCGCCTCGATCTGGCGCGATGGCTGATGACGCCGGAACATCCGCTCACAGCGCGCGTCACGGTGAATCGATTCTGGCAGCAGTACTTCGGCATCGGCATCGTCGAGACGGCCGCGGACTTCGGATCGCAGGGCGCGCTGCCGACGCACCCGGAGCTGCTCGACTGGTTGGCGGTCGACTTCCGCGAGAGCGGTTGGGACGTCAAGCGCTTGCAGAAGATGATCGTCACGTCGGCCACGTACCGGCAGTCGTCCCACCTGACGCCGGCGCTGGTCGAGCGCGACCCGAAGAACCGCTTGCTGGCGCGCGGCCCGCGGTTCCGGCTCGATGCCGAGGCGATCCGCGACAACGCGCTGGCCGTCAGCGGACTCCTGGTCCGCAAGCTCGGCGGGCCGGGCGTCAAGCCGTACCAGCCGCCGGGTATCTGGAAGGCGGTGGGCTACACCGACAGCAACACGGCGAACTTCAAGCGCGACTCGGGCGAGGCGCTCTACCGCCGCAGCGTGTACACGTTCTGGAAGCGCACGGCTCCGCCGCCGGCGCTGGTCGTGCTCGACGCGCCGTCGCGAGAGACGTGCACCGTGCAGCGGTCGCGAACGAACACGCCGCTCGCGGCGCTCGCGCTGATGAACGACGAGCAGTTCGTCGAAGCGGCACGCCACCTGGCGACACGCACGATCAGCGAAGGCGGTGACTGCGATGCCGACCGGGCCGCGTGGACGTTCCGCACGGTGACGTCCCGTCAGCCGTGCGACGACGAGCGCGCGATCGTCGTCGACGTGTATCGGCGGTATCTCGCCACGTACCGCGCTGACGAAGAGGCAGCCCGCAAGCTCCTCGCCGTCGGCGAGTCCGAACCTCCCGCGCCGATGGACAGCGCCGAGCTGGCCGCGTGGACGATGGTCGGCAACCTGCTCCTCAACCTCGACGAAACCATCACGAAGGGATAACGACGATGGATCCCCGAACCGAATTACTCCTTTCGCTGACCCGCCGCCAATTGCTAGGCCGCGGCGTCGAGGCGGCCGGTCGAGCCGCCGGCATCGCCGCGTTGGCCTCGCTCGCAGGCAACCGCGCGTTCGGCGCGTCGGCGGAGGACGCTCCGGCAGCGCTGACGGGCGCGGGCCGTCGCGGCGGTCTGCCGGGCTTGCCGCACCATCCCCCCACCGCGAAGCGGATCATCTACCTGTTCATGAGCGGCGCTCCGTCGCAGATGGACATGTACGACTACAAGCCGGCGTTGCACGACCTGTTCGACAAGGACCTGCCGGACTCGATACGGCGAGGGCAACGCATCACGACGATGACGTCGGGGCAAAAGCGCTTCCCGCTCGCGCCGTCGATGTTCAAGTTCGCGCGGCAGGGCGAGTGCGGCGCGTGGATGAGCGAGCTGCTGCCGCACACGGCGAAGGTCGCCGACGACCTCGCGATCATCCGCTCGGTGTTCACGAACGCGATCAACCACGACCCGGCGATCACGTTCATCCAGACCGGCCGCGAGCTGCCCGGCTGGCCGAGCCTCGGCTCGTGGCTGGCGTACGGTCTCGGCATCAGCAACGAGAACCTGCCGAACTACGTCGTCATGACGCCGACGTGGACCGGCCGCAAGAGCGCCCAGGCGCTCTACTCGCGTCTGTGGGGCACCGGCTTCCTGTCATCGAAGCTCCAAGGTGTCGCGCTGCGCGCGCAAGGCGATCCGGTGCTCTACCTGTCGAATCCGCCCGGGCTCGACAAGACCGGCCGCAGGGCGATGATCGACGGCCTCGCCAAGCTCAACCGCAAGCACTTCGAGGCGGTCGGCGATCCCGAGACCAACGCGCGCATGGCGCAGTACGAGATGGCGTTCCGCATGCAGACGTCGGTGCCCGAGCTGACCGACTTCTCGACGGAACCGAAGAGCGTGCTCGACATGTACGGCCCCGACGTGAACAAGAAGGGCACGTTCGCGGCGAGCTGCCTCCTCGCGCGCCGTCTCGCCGAGCGCGACGTCCAGTGCATCCAGCTCTTCCACCGCGGCTGGGACCAACACGGCAACTTGCCGAACGACATCCGCGCTCAATGCCGTGACATCGATCAACCGACGTGGGCGCTGATCGAGGACCTCAAGCAGCGCGGCATGCTGAAGGACACGCTGATCGTCTGGGGCGGCGAGTTCGGCCGCACCGTGTACTGCCAGGGCAAGCTGACCCGCACGCAATACGGCCGCGATCACCACCCGCGCTGCTTCACGATGTGGATGGCCGGAGGCGGCATCAAGGGCGGCGTGCAGCTCGGCGCGACCGACGACTTCAGCTACAACATCACCGAGGACCCGGTGAAGATCGCGGACATCAACAACACGATCCTCCACTGCCTCGGCATCGACAACCAACGGCTCTCCGTCAAGTTCCAGGGCCTGGACGCGCGAGTACCGGGCGTCGAGGAACACCGCCTGCTGAAGGAGATCCTCGCCTGAGAATGATTCCCTGAAATGGTCGGCGGCGGCGGGCGTTACAACTGCTCGTCGCCGCCGTTTCTGTTTCACGGCCGCGGATTCCTGCAACAACGCTTCCCACCCGTATCATGACCCGCCCCGCCCCCGACCTCACCCACTACGCCGTCCTCGACTTCGAGGCCACCTGCGAGCGCGGCCGCGCGCCGGTGCCGCAGGAGGTTATCGAGTTCCCGACGGTCCTGATGGACGCTCGGTCGCTCGAGGCTGTCGACGAGTTCAGCACCTTCGTGCGGCCTACGCACCACCCGCGCCTGTCGGGGTTCTGCACGGAGCTGACCTCCATCATGCAGACCGACGTCGACGACGCGCCGCCGTTTCGCGAGGTCTTCGACGAGCACGTGCGCTGGCTCGCCTATCACGGCCTCTCGGTCGAGGAGCCCGACGGAGACAGGCCGTGGGCCTTCGTCACCTGCGGCGACTGGGACCTGAAGACGCTGTTCCCCGTGCAGCGCGCGGCGTGCGATCCACCGATCGACAACGTTCCCGCGGCGTACGCGCGCTGGATCAACATCAAGCGCTCGTTCAGCTCGCTGCCGCAGTACGGTCGGGCGCGGGGAATGCAAGGCATGCTCGCGGTCCTCGGCCTCGAGCTCGAGGGACGCCATCACCGCGGCATCGACGACTGCCGCAACATCGCACGCATCGTGCGGGCGCTCGCCGAAGCCGGCGTGAGCCTGACGGTCAACGGTCAGCTCAAGTAGAGGCTGGTGGCCGCCGGCCTCACTTGCCGATCGCCCACAGTCGATCGTACGCGCGCAGGTAGATGCGTCCGTCGCTGATCGCCGGCGTCGAGTAGAACTTCCCGGGCAGCTCGTTCGTCGCGAGGATCTTACCCGGCTGCTCGGCGTCCAGCACCCAGCACACGCCATCTCGCGACAGCACCCAGACCTTGCCGTCGCCGGCGACGAGCGATGAGCGCACCGTCACCTTGCCGAGGCGGTCGCGCCAGAGCTCCTTGCCGGTCTTCAGGTCGAGGATCGCCGCGATGCCGTCGTCGCGCGCCATGAACAGCTTGCCGCGGTAGCAGATCGGCGTCGATGCGTCCGACGTGTACGGCGTGTAGCGCCACAGGCGGTGCGATTCGGTCACGTCGCCTTTGCCACCCCCGCGGACGGCGATGACGTGCCCGGGCGTGCCGGGAGGATTGGCGGAACACTGCACGACGATTCCGTCGCCGATAGCGGGCGACGCGATGACGCGACCGTACGGCGAGTCGATCTTCAGACCCGAGCTCTGCCAGAGACGTTTGCCGGTGGCGAGATCGTATGCATCGACGTGGTCGGACCCGCTGATGATCAGCGTGTCGGAATCGCGCTCGAGGATGACGGGGGTCGAGTACGCGTCGGGGCCGTCGTCGGCCGACGGCAGCGGACGCGGCACCTTCCAGACGTTCTTCCCGGTCGCCTTGTCGAGCGATAGAACGTACGAGTTGCCGCCCTTGTGCAGACACTCGATATAGAGTCGATCGCCCCAGAGGCGCGGCGACGACGCCATGCCGAAGCGCATCTGATACGCGCCGTACTCCTCGGCGAGATCGCGGGTCCACGCGACCTTCGCGCTGTCGCCGCGATCGGTGAGACCGACGAGGAGACCGCTGCCGAAGTACGCGAACACCATCTTGCCATCAGCCGACGGTGTCGGCGTCGCCGCGTTGTGCCGATGCGCGTAGAGGCTCTTCGGTCCCGGCGCGACGAGTTGACCGCGGCCGACCGGGAGGTTCCAGAGCGCACCGCCGGTCGCCTTGTCGAGCGCGCGCACCGCGAGCGTGCCGTCGTCGTGCCGCGTCGTCACGTAGACCCGCTTCGCGGTGATGGCCGGCGACGAGTTGCCGCGGCCCGGCAGGTCGACCTTCCACGCGATGTTCTTCTCGGCCGACCACGCGACCGGCAGACCCTTCTCCGACGAGACACCCGTGCCCGCCGCCCCTCGAAAACCGGGCCACTCGTCGGCTCCAGCGATCACGGCGATCGCGAGAAGCCCGACGATGATCCCCGCGCTGACAGTCTGACGCTTCATGATGTGCTTCTCCCTCCGGGTGGAGCTCTGCTCGCTGGTCCGCTGATTCAGACCCGCGTTCACCCTGGCACAACTCCGCAGGAATCGTCAAGCGCGCGCGACCGCCGGGGTGCACGCCGACGCCGACGCCGACTCCGACTCCGACTCCGGCTCCGACTCCGACTCCGACCCTCTCCACACCAGGAAGCATCGCTCCCCCCGGGACGGGAGCAAGCCGGG
>CAYMRB010000191.1:0-17863 GCA_964392615.1 uncultured Planctomycetia bacterium
GACTCCGACTCCGACGCCGACTCCGACGCCGACTCCGACTCCGACTCCGACTCCGCACGGCTGCCGACGCGAGCGTCGCAGAAACGCGGGTGCCCCTCGCCGCCGTAGTCGGTTGCCCCGCGACAGAGGAGCCCCTATCATCGCGGCTCCTTCAATCTCCGGTCGTGCTCGGAGCCGTCGGCCTCATGTCCCGTTCGCTGAGCCGCAGCGAAATCAGCCGGAACTTCGGCCGGTTTCGCGGTTACTTGCTGGTACTCGCTCAAGGCGAGCTCGGCCCCGCGGTGCGTGGCAGGGTCGATCCGTCCGACATCGTCCAAGAGACCCTGCTCAAGGCACACCAGTCGATCGATCAGTGGCGCGGGGGAACGGAGGGCGAACTGGTGGCCTGGCTGCGCGCGATACTCGCGAACACGATCGCGAACACTGTCCGCTATCATCGCCAGGACAAGCGCGACCTCCGGCGAGAGATCGAATTCGACGCCAACCTTGCCCGATCCTCTGCCAACCTCCTGGCGCTCGCCGACGCGAAACAATCCAGCCCGGACTCCGAGGCGCAACGGACCGAGCTCCTCCTTCTCGTCGCGGGAACCTTGGCGAATCTTCCTGACGATCAGCGCGAGGCGTTTCTCGCCAAACACTGGCGGCACGAGAGGGTCGACGACATCGCTCGAACGATGGACAGGACCACCGCTTCGGTGGCGGGCCTGATCCGGCGGTCGATGCAGACGCTCCGCGACGAGCTCGGGCACCTCGGGGACTCGACCGGGGATTCGGCTGCCGGCGATGAGTGAGTCGCGTGAAGGCTGTCTTCTGGACGAGGTGGTCGCGGACTACTTCAAGGCTCTCGAGTCCGGACACATGCCGGACCGAGAGCAAATCATCCGTGCGCATCCCGAAATCGAGCACGAGCTTCGCGAGTTCTTCGCAAGCGACGATCTACTCGACAGCCTGAACCGCCGCCTCGCTCGTCCGGGATCGAGCCATCGCAGCGCGCTCCGACGCCGCATGCGCCCCGGTTCGCGCCTCGCCGGCTACGAAATCATGGAGTCGATCGGCTGCGGTAGCGGTGGCGTCGTCTACCGGGCCCGAGATCTCGATCTCGAGCGCGACATCGCCATCAAGATCCTCGACCAAACTCGCCTCCAGTCGGCAGATCTCGAGGAGCGCTTTCGTCGCGAGGCGCAGGCTGCAGGTCGGCTCTCTCATCCCAACATCGTCTCAGTGCACTCGGTCGGAGAAGCGGAGGGCGAACACTACATCGCGATGCAATTCGTCGACGGTGGAAATTTGGCCGAGCGAGTGGCCGGTTTCTTTGGCCGCCCCTCCCAGATCGCCGCGCTGATCTCGGCCGTCGCGCGCGCGATTCAGTTCGCGCATGACAACGGCGTCGTTCACCGCGACCTCAAGCCCGCCAACATCCTCATCGATGGCGATGCGACTCCACTCGTCACCGACTTCGGCCTCGCGAAGATTCTCGAGGACGACACGAGTCTCACGGCAACCGGCACGATCCTCGGCACTCCGGGGTACATGGCTCCCGAGCAGGCATCGGGAGCCACGATGGGAACACGCAGAGAGCCCCAGCACGATTCGGGCGCTGTCGACATCTACGGCCTCGGCACGATTCTCTACGAGCTTCTTACCGGGGAGCTGCCCTTCCGCGGCGGCTCTGCCGTCGACGTTCTACGCCGAGTCATCGACGAAGAGCCGCGACGCCCCTCCCGCGTCCACGCTCAAGTCCCGAAAGACCTGGAGACGATCTGCCTGAAGTGCCTGGAGAAGGACCCCGGTCGGCGGTTCCACTCGGCGAGGGACCTGGCCGACGACTTGGATCGTTTCACGCGCGGCGTGCCGGTGCGCGCTCGGCCGCTGGGCCCCGTCGGCCGCACGTGGAAGACCGTTCGACGACGCCCGATCACGTCGAGCCTCTTGCTGATCACCGCGGTCTCGATCCTCTCGCTCGGCGCGCTCGGCTGGTCCGTCGCGGCACGCGACCGCCGGGTCGCGGCGGAGTTCCGGCGCATGGGCTACGCGTCGATGTTCGATCGCGCATTCGGTCGACTCGAAGACGGCGACACCGAGGAGCTCGACGCAGTCTTCGACGACCTGACCCCGCGAGCAGGTCAGGATGATCTCCGCGGCTTCGAGTTCCGGCACTTGGCGCACCGTTTCCGTCCCGACCCGATCTCTCGATTCGCATTCGAGAGCACCGATCCAGCGACGGCTTGGACCGCCGATCTCGATCCGGGAGGACGACGCGTCGCTGTCGCGACCGACGCTGGAGTCCAGATCGTCTCCTTTCCGGGACTGAAGCGAATCGATGACGCCTTGCTACCGTCCTCGCGCATGCGCGTTGTTCGGTTCGCGGGGGGCAGCTCGAACTTGCTCGCAGCAGCCGACGAACGAGGTGCAACGTACGTCTGGGACGTTCGCGACTCGGAACGCCGGCTGCTCTGGAGCGAGCCCGCAGGCTCACGCGCGACAGGGCTTGCATTCTCGAGAGACCGACGCCTGCTGGCGCGAAGCACCGGAGCGTCCGGCCGCCTGACAGTTCACGATGCGCATTCGGGACGGGAGCTCCGAGCGACGGGGATTCCGCCGCACACGGACCGCGTCCCCTGCGCTCTCGGATTCTCGTGCGACGGTGAGCGTGTTCTCTTCGCACCCCCCGACGTCACCCACGGCACGCTCTCTTGGAGCTACGGCGAGCCCGACGCCGTCGCCAGCTCGTGGCCGATGGGGACGAGATCGCTTCTGTCGATCCCCCCGAACGGGAGGTTCGGCGTGTCGCGAGTGGGACGGCTCGAATCGGCCCTCGACCTTGAAGACGGATCCGGGTTTCCACTGCTTCGTCCCAGGGAATACCCCTCGTGCGCGGGTTTCTGCCGAGACGGCCGTCTCGGCGTGGCGGGATTCGCAAACGGCTGGATACTGCTCTGGGATCGCGCGAGCGGCAGAGCGCTGCGATGGTTTCGGGGGACCGCCACGCGCGCGACGCGCGACGCAGAGCAGTCGCTGGTGCGATTGGCTCGTTTCAGTCCGGACGGGGACTACGTACTCTCGGCAGCGGGCCACCCGCCGGAGTTGCTCGTGTGGCCAGGCGAGCAACCACCGCTCACGGCACGAGTCGATCGCGCTCACCGAACGCGCATCTGGGACGTCGGGATTGCACCAAACGGCGAGAGAGTCGTCACGGGATCGGACGACGAGCTCTTCTCCTGGGAGCTCGCTCTCGACGCGTCGCAACCCGCCTTGCGTCGAGTCGGGCAGTTTCGCGTTCCGAAGATCGACGAGTACGAGAACTTCTTCTTCTCGGCCGACGGACACTGGCTCGCGGTCGGCACCGAGGATGGCCGAACCGCTGTCGCTCGGACTCCCCTCGACGGAGAGGACGAGACGAGAACCAGTTATTCGATCCGACTCCAGGAAGACAGCTTGCGCCTCGGGGCCTTCTCGAGCGACTCCTCGCTCCTCGCACTCGTCACACGAAAGCGAGACGTGAGGATTCTCGAGCTCCACGACGGAAGCTGGCGGGAATCCTGGCGTTTTGAATGCCCGGAGAGTGGCACGAAAATCGTCGCGTTCTCGCCGGACCGCAACCTTCTCGCCCTCGCGTCGTACACTCGATCGACCGCGACGATCTGGGATCTTCGGGCTCGTCGACTCCAATGCACCCTCCAGTGCTTCGAGAGCGTTCGCAATGCCGTCTTCGCACACACGAGCTCTCGACTGGTCGTCGCGGGTGAAGACGGAGCGGTCAAAATCTGGGACCTTCCGGACACCGATCCAGTCGCGAAGTTCGAAATCCAAGGGGCGAGCCTCACGGCGCTGTGCTTCTCGCCGGACGACCGGCGCCTTCTGACGGGAGACAAGGACGGCACGGTCAGAATCCGCTCGTTGATCGACTCCGGAGGCGAACAGAGTCGGGTCATCGCGTTCGAGCTCGCCGTTCTCCGCGAACACGACGGCGAGATTCAGAGCCTGCGGATGACCCCGGACGGACGAACGCTCGTCGCGGCTGGCGGTGTCAAGAACGAGCGCGGCGTCGTAACCCTCTGGCATGCGCCCGATATCGTCCCCGACGATTGACGGAGCGATGGAGATCTCCTGCGCCGGCGTGCGGCGCAGCTGCTCTGACATCTGCTACATTGGCGATAGGAGACAACGGAAATGAAGTACCTATCGTCACGGAACCTCGGCAAGTCATCCTCGCCGGCTCTTCGGGCTGCGACCTGCATCGCGCTGCTGGCTGCGACCTCGTCAACAGATTCGGTGGCGGCGCGGGATGCGGCTCCCCCGACCCGCTTCGATCTCCTCGTCCCCGGGAACAACGCTGTCACCTACGCCTCGATCCACGGGGACACGCCGCTCCTCGCCTGGAAGGAGAGTTCTGACCCCGAGTCCGGCATGGACCACTACGAGATCTGGCTGGATGGGGCAGAGGTCGATGACATTCCTGCCGGAGTCCACGGTCACTTGCCCGGCGGAAGCTACGGCAACTATGAACCCTTCAGACCCTATGGCTTCCTGGCCGCTGAGAGCGTGTGCTACTACACGCCCCTCGTTGCGAAGCTCTCACCAGGGCCCCACCGATGGCACATCAACGCGGTGGACGGAGACGGGAACAAGCGGCGGTCCAGCAGCGTGTTTCACTTCACCGTGGAGGATCTCGAGTCCACCAAGGTCTTCGTGAATCACCTCGGGTATCTTTCCGATGGGCGTCACAGGGTCGTGGCCGATGGCAGTGTCGCGGCGTCTTCGTTTGATGGGATGGACCCGGCCGGCAAGGTCGTGTTCTCGGGGGACCTGAAGGGCGGCGGTGGCGCCCTCGGGGACTACCTGTTCGGGGACTTCACCGCGCCCGAAGCCTCCGGGGCCTACAGGATCAAGGCGGGATCGGAATACTCCCGGTGGCTGCCCAGCGGGCTCGGGGCGAAGCTCAACTACGAGGTTTGTCTGCGGAAATATCGCGATGCCTACCGCAGGAAGAGATGTGGCAACACGACGGTCAACTGGGGCGGGAAAGCCTGCCACCTGGACGATGCCCGATTGGAAGGCGGCGAGCGTCACGGGATTGTCGGAGGGTGGCATGCGAGTTCCGATGTGCGGAAGATCATGCGCATCCTCCAACCAGCTCTCTACGGGCTTGTCGAGATGAAGAGGGCTGTCGACCCGGCCTGGGATGGCGGCGACTACAGCATCCTGGCTGAGATCAAATGGGGTAATCAGTACATCCACGAGATGCAACTCGAGAACGGGGCCGTCGTGCAGCACTACTACCTCTGGTGCGGCGCAACGGACTGGTCCGAGGCCATCAACCGGTATACGAACAACGTGATCGGAGATGCGGACGACCGCCTCCTTCCCGAGAAGACACTGGTCGTCGACATGGTGTCTCAAAGCAGGTTCATCCGGAATCAGACCGCGATCTACCGCCTGTACGAGGATGTGGATCCTGAGTATGCGGACAAGTGCCTCGAGGCTGCCACCAGGTGCTATGAGTACTTTGGAAGAACCTGGCCGGTCCTGACCGAATACGAGACCACCTTCAATGCCAGGCCCTACCGGGAGAAGGTGACGGATCTCATGCCTCTCGCCTATGGAGCTCGGGCGAGCCTATCCATGTATCTCGCCACGCACGACCCTGCATGCCGGGACCGGGCGGTCGCCCTGGCCGACCGACTCATGGCGTTGCAGGAGAACGAGTACATCGAAGGCCAAGAGGAGGTGAAGGGGTTCTTCTATGCGGACGCGAACAAGGACTCCATCTTCAGCAGCTACATGGCGCATGGCGGGCTTGATGGCGCGCCGGGGGCGGTGGGCGTTCTGGCCGATCTGTGTGACGCCCTTCCCACGCACTCGAGATGCCCCCTGTGGAAGGAAAGTCTCAGGTCCTACCTGGAGGACTACCTTCTTCCGCTCTCCAACAGGAACGCGTTCGGCATCGTTCCGGGCTTTCTGTCGCGGCAGCCTCTCGTTGGTGGAAGACACGTCGGTAGACTCCACTACCAGTACCTGGACGACAACCGCGGGGTGAACAAGCTCCTGCTGCGCAAGGGCCTCTTGCTCGCACGGGGAGCCAGGATCCTCGACAACCCCGCACTCCGGGATGTCGCGTGGAGGCAGGTCGGCTGGATCCTGGGAAACAACCCTCTGAATGCCAGCACCGTATTCGGCGTGGGTCAGGGCCAACCGAGAATCTACAAGGCACATCTCGCTCCCCGCAGTGATGGCATGGTGGTACAGGGAATCGGAGGGGATTCCAACGGCATGCCGTTCATCAGGCAGGGACACTGGCGTCACTGTGAAATGGAGCTGCACCACACGGCCTGGTTCGCACAGACGCTCTTCGAGCTACTGACGAGCGGAACGCGCGCCAGCTCGAAAGCCGCGATCCCTCCTCGTGGGAATGGCCCCGCTCAGCAGCCCCCTTCTTCGACCGGACGCCCACTCACCCCGCCCCGCTGACCCGCCTCCGACTGCTCGGAGGAGATTCCGATTCCTCCGCCGGCGCCTGCCGGCCCGGATAGAACTCGAGCCCCACGAGCGACGTCAGTCTCTCGTGGGGCTCGGTTTCTCTGCGCGACCTTCGTGAGCGGCCGGTCGGCGGCTCAGATCCCGCCGCAGCCGAGGGCGTCGGGGGTCGGGTCGATGCCAGCCTCGACGCTCGGCTCCGGGAGCAGCCCCACGTCGGTGAAGAGCGAGCTCAGGATCGCGGTCGGATCCGACACGTCGACCACACCGTCGTCGTTCGCGTCGGCGGCGTCCATGCAGCTCGGGCTCGGCCCGGACAGGAAGAGGAAGTGGAGCACGTTCACCGCGTCGGTGATGTCCGTCTCGCCGTCGTCGTTGACGTCACCGCGAGTGAACTCGATGCTGGCGAGGATGAGCTCCTCGACGACCTCGTTCTCCTCCTCTTCGTCCGCCTCGTCCGCCTGATTGCAGCCGGCCTCCTCGCGGCAGGCGCCGACAGCGGCGACGAACGCCTGAGCACACTCGAGGAACGAGCCCCCGTCGCCTTCGTCGTCGCCCTCGCGGCACTCGAGGAACGCGTCACGACCGACGCCGATGCACTCCATGCCGCAGATCTCCGGCCGCTCGCGGACCTCACAGCCGGCTTCCTCGCGGCAGGCGCGAACGGCGTCGCGATACGCGCCGAGACACTCCCAGAACGTCCCGCCCTCTTCGCGGCACGCAGCGCTCGCTTCGCGAGCGCTCGAGAAGCACTCCATTCCGCACGGCTCCGGGAGGTCCGGTCGATCCGGCCAGCCCGGTCGTCCGTCCTCGCAGCCGGCCTCCTCACGGCAGGCCCTGAACGCGTCCATCTGCGCGCGCATGCAGTCGAAGAACGAGCCTCCCTCGTCGCGGCACGCCTCACCAGCGGCTCTCGCAGCCTCGAAACACTCCGCACCGCAAGGCTCAGCGGGGCCTTCTTCCTGGCCGATCACGACGGATCCCGAGAGGAAGACGACGCTCGCGACGATAGCACACGAGGCGAACAAGGATCGAATCATCATGGGGTTCTCCTTTACCGCGTTGGCTGGGCGGACTCGGCGGGCGGGTGGCCCACCCGACTCGAAGCGCGCGGGCAGAGTACGCGGAACGACCTTAATCTGAGGTGAAATCGGACGTGAAATCGAACAGTTTTTCTCGGCTCGCCGCGATCACCCGGATCGCGGGATCCTGACCGTGAACGTCGACCCCGTCGAAACCGCGCTCTCGCAGACGATGCTCCCGCCCAGCGCCTCCACGATCGCCTGGGAGATCGCCAGCCCGAGTCCCGACCCTCCCGCCTCGCTGGTGCGGGCCTCGTCGACGCGGTAGAAACGTTCGAAGATCTGGCTCCGGTCAGCCGCGGAGATTCCGACACCGTTATCGGCAACGACGAGGACGGCGTTCTCCCCCGCGGTCTCGAGCCGAATCTCGACGCTGCCGCCCGGACGGTTGTACTTGATCGCGTTCGTGACGAGATTCATCACGACCTGCGTGACGCGTCCCGCGTCGGCGATGACCTCTACCGGCTGGAGGGCGAGATCCACCGTGACGCCTTTCTCTCGCGCCAGCGGCCCCAACAGGTCGGCGCAGTCCTCGGCGAGGGCGCGAAGGTCGACCGGCCCCGTCCGCAGATCCAGATCGCCGGAGTCCGAGCGCGTCAGAGTCAGGAGGCCGTCCACCAGCAGCTTCATCCGCGTCGCCGCGCGGTGGCAAACGTCGATGGTCTCGCGATACTCGTCGGGGTCGCGCTCCCTCTGGCGAGCCAGCTCGGTGTGCGTGAGGATGACCGAGACCGGCGTTCTGAGCTCGTGCGAGGCGTCGGCAGTGAAGCGCGTCTGCTTGCGAAACGAGTCCTGCAGACGGTCGAACGTCCGGTTGAGCACGCCGGCGAGCGCGCCGAGCTCCGTCTCGGTCGACGCGACGTCGATCCGGCGCGACAGGTTCGACGCCGAAATCGACTCCGCCGCCGCGCTGATCGCGCCGATCGGCCCGATCGCTTTCTTCGCGACGAACCAGCCGCCCGCGAGCGCAGCGACGAGCACCGCGAGCCCCGTTCCCAGAAGCGACATGGCCAGCGTGTCCAGCTCGGCGATCTCGCGCCGGATGGACACACCGACGACGACGAGGGACTTCTCCGGCCCCGCGAGAACGATCTCGCGTCGGGGGCCCTCTTGCCGGATGTAGAACGAGTCCTCACCGGTCGGGTGATCCGGGAGCTCCCGCGCGACGCCGGACTCCGAGTCGACGAGCACCTCGCCGTCCGGGTGCCAGACGACGAAGTAGGGAGGCTGCTCCGGGTCGTCTCCGAAACGACGGCTGAAACGCTCCGGCAGCTCGAGCGGATTGCGACGAAAGAGCCGCTTCGCCAACGAATCGAAGAGACCGGCCTCCGCGTCACCGGGCGGGTTGCTGCCGTTCGACGCGCGGTCGGCGCTACCGTCCGCGTCCGGACTCTTCGGACGTGCGAAGAGGCTCCACCACGACGAGCCCCGGTTCTTCCAGTGAAAGGGGTACCGGCGGAATCGGGTCGCGAGGACCTGTGCGGTCCCCTCGAGCTGCGCGTCGATCTCACGCAGCTTCGCGCGGCGCACGAGCTGAAAGAGCCCGACTCCGAACCCGGCCAGCGCCAGCGTCAGAACCAGTGCCTGCCATCCGACGACCCGAGCTCGAAGGGATCTAAACATCGACGATATACCCCTGGCCACGGCGCGTCGTGATCAGCTCCTTGCCGAGCTTCTTGCGAAGATTCGACACGTACACTTCGACGAGGTTGGAGAGCGTGTCGCCGTTTTCGTCGAAGAGGTGATCGTAGAGCTTCGTACGCGTGACGAGCTTGCCGCGGTTCAGAGCGAGAATCTCGAGCAACGAGTACTCGCGAGCCGTAAGGGCGACCGCATCGCCATCGCGAGTGACCGTGCGCGACTCGCAGTCGACGACGACAGAGCCGAGCGCGATGACGTTGAGCGCGTGCCCTGACGCGCGACGAATCAGGGCGCGAAGGCGCGCCAGCAGCTCCGAGATCGCGAAGGGCTTGACGAGGTAGTCGTCGGCACCGCAATCGAGCCCCTCGACGCGGTCGCGGACCGCGTCCCGGGCGGTCAGCACGAGGACCGGCGTCTGCTTGGACTCACGCAGCGCCCGGAGCACGGCGAATCCGTCGAGCTTGGGCAGCATCAGGTCGAGAACGAGCGCGTCGTAGTTCCAGCTCGTCGCCTTGAACAGGCCTTCCTCGCCGTCGGCTGCGACGTCGACGGCATAGCCGGACTCGCGCAGCGCCTTCTCCAGACCCGAGCGCAGGTCCGGTTCGTCCTCGATCACCAGAATCCTCATCGTCCGCGAGTCCGTGGCTCGGCGAGTGCCGCGCTGGCGACGCCGGAGAGCGGGAGTCGGCGCGCGTTCCCTCGATCCTATCCCGCCGTACCTTAAGCGAGCATGAAGCCCCGCGAGCGACGACCTCCAGGCGCGAGGACCGCGGGAGGAACGAGCCCATCTGACCGCGTGCCGCTCCGTTCATCAACCGTCCGGCGCCGAGCTTTGACGCGCGAGGGCCTCATCGGCTGGTATCATGAGACCCTTGATGCGGGTTCGACGCGGGTACGGCGCTGTTGCGGCCTCGCGATCGATAGACGGATGACCGAGACCGCCGTCGCTTCCCGCACGGTTCCCGAACGCTTCTCGAGGAGAGATCCCCCGTGCGCACTCCGTACCCGCTTCGAACCGCCTGCCGCCTCCTCGTCGCTACCGGCGCCCTCGCGTGCAGCCTCTCGGTCCCGACTCCGGGCAACGCCGGCGACGCGTCCGTACCGATCGAACGACAGCCTCTCGGAGTCGTCGCGTTCATCGGCATGGCGACGAGCGGTCCGACGGAGGCCGCGACGCTCGTCACGAGCATCGCCCGTTTCACGAGCGTCTTCGGCTCGCCCGATGCGTCCCTGGAGCGACCGTGGCTCGCCCCGTCGATCGCGGCGTTCTTCGAGAACAGCGGACGGCGCTGCTACGTCGTCCGCGTTCTCTCGCCGACGGCGCCAGCGGTCGAGGACGCGCTCGCGGCGCTCGAAGACGTCAGCGAGGTGTCGGCCGTCGCCGCCCCCGGCCTGACGAGCGCTGCGATCCAGAACGCTCTCATCGCGCACTGCGAGAGGCTCGGCGACCGCGTCGCGATTCTCGACAGCGTCGGCGGAGCCGACCGCGACGCCGTGCTGGAGCAGCGCGCTCGCGTCAGCTCGTCCGACGGATTCGCCGCGCTCTACTACCCGTGGCTCGTGACGCCGTCGGAGGACGGGCGCGACAGCGTGCTCCCGCCGAGCGGCTTCGTCGCCGGCGCCTGGGCGCGCACCGACCTCGCGGTGGGCGTGTGGAGGTCTCCGGCCGGAATGGAGAACGGGCTCCTGCGGGGCGTCAACGACGTCGAACGGACGCTCGGCAACGACGAGCAAGACGACCTGAACGAAGCGGGCGTCAACGTCATCCGCCACTTCGCCGGCGTCGGCGTGCGAGTCTGGGGAGCCCGCACGGTCGCGTCGAACTCCGAGTGGCGCTATGTGCCCGTCCGCCGCACCGCGCTCTGGATCGAAGCGTCGATCTACCGCGGCACGGACTGGGTCGTGTTCGAGCCGAACGATGAACCGCTCTGGGCGACCTTGCGCCTGAGGATCGGGGCGTTCCTGCAGGGCCTTTTCCGCGACGGCGCATTCCAGGGAGCGAGACCGAGTGACGCGTACCTCGTGCAAGTCGACCGCGGGACGATGTCGCAGAACGACCTCGACAACGGTCGCACGATCAGCCTCGTCGGACTCGCTCTCGTGCGGCCGGCGGAGTTCACGCTGCTGCACGTCGTTCACGAACGCGGCCGGCTCGCGTTCGTGCGCGGTGAGACGAACGGCGACGGGCAAGTCGACGTCTCCGACGCAATCGGCGTCCTCGAGTGGCTCTTCCTCGGTGGCCCGGCGCCGGAGTGTCTCGCTGCCGCAGACGTCAACGGCGACGGAGGCATCGACCTCAGCGACGCGAGCTCGATCCTGTCCTTCCTCTTCCTGGGAGGGTCGGCACCGGTGGCGCCGTTTCCCGACTGCGGCGACTCCGGACGAGAATCCGACGACGACCTCGGCTGCCAGTCGCCCCCGGCCGCTTGCGCGTAGCCACGAGCTCGGCCCTTGACGACGGCGGCGCCGGCGTCGATCGTGGAACGACAGTTCGACCGATGCGGCCGCGCGTCGCGCCCCGTCGGCGTGGTGCATTGTCGAGTTCTGACAACGAAGAGCCCGGGCGAAATGGCCGTCATCGCGCTGGATGGCCTTCTTCAACGGGCTGCTAACCCCTCGATGAGCTCGTGATCCGATGAACCGGCGCCTTCTCCTCATCAGCAACTCCACCGAGCACGGCCGCGGCTACCTCGATCACTGCGCCGAGGCCATGCTCGAAACGCTCGGCGCGTCGCGGTCGGTGCTGTTCGTCCCGTTCGCCCTCGCCGACCGCGACGCGTACGCGCGCAAGGCTGCCGCTCGCTTCGAGCAGATGGGCGTCGCGTGCTCGAGCCTGCACGAAGCGACCGACCCACAGGCTGCGATCGATGGGGCCGCTGCGGTGTTCGTCGGAGGCGGGAACACGTTCCGACTGCTCAGCGAGCTCTATCGCCTCGGCTTGATCGAACGTATCCGCGACCGCGTCGCCGCGGGCATGGTCTACATGGGCGCCAGTGCCGGCACCAACATCGCCTGTCCGACGATCCGGACGACGAACGACATGCCGATCGTCGAGCCGCCGTCGCTCGACGCGATCCGTCTCGTGCCGTTCCAGATCAACCCGCACTACATCGATCCGCCGCCGGACTCCACCCACATGGGCGAGACGCGCGAAACGCGAATCCGCGAGTACCTCGAGGAGAACCGTCTCCCCGTCGTCGGATTGCGCGAGGGATCGTGGCTCGAGGTCGACGGATCGCACTGTCGCCTCGGCGGTCAGCGTCCCGCACGTCTCTTCGCGCGCGACGCCGAGTGCCACGAGTTCTCCCCCGGCAGCGATCTCGCCGAGCTGCTCGGCGCGGATCTCGTCCCATGATCACGCTGCTGCGCCTCCCGCTCCTGCTCGTCCTCGGCACGATCGCCCCGCTGGCCGCGGAACTCGGCGACGACCTGCCGGAGCGGCTGCTCTTCACCTCGCAGACGATCGTCTGCCTCGACCCGGGCGAGGAGCACGTCTACGCGCTAGGCGACGGCCGCGAGGTGAAAATCGAGCTGCTCTCGGTCGAGGAGCGGCGCGACAGCGTGGTGAGGTTGGTGCGCGATGCGAGCGTACGCGTGGCGATCAACGGCGAGCCGCACGAGCTGGTCTGCGCGCCCTATGTGATGCCCAGCGTGATCGGCGGCCTGCGCATTCAGGTCGACACCACCTCGGGCTTCACGACGCTACCGAAGCGCGTGCAGCTCTCGCTCTGGGACGCACGCCTGCCGATCGTCGACGCCGCGCGCTTCGGCTTCCCGCTGCAGGGATTCCGCCTCTTCTCGCACGGCCTGCAGTGCTACAACGAGCCCGTGCATCTCGGCCGCGGCGACGGCGATCCCGAGGGCGGAGCCTTTCACCACTCCTACGGCATCGACTTCGCCGGCTTCGAAGGTGGCGAGGAGGTGCGGGCCTGCGTCTCCGGGAAGGTCGTGCGGCTGCTGAAGGACGCGATCCTGGTCGACGTCGAGGACGAGAGCGGTCTGATCTGGGAATACCACCACCTCGACTCGATCGCGCCGCACCTCGAGCTCGGCCGTCGGGTGAAGAAGGGTGAGAAGATCGGCGTCCTCGGCCGCAGCGGCCCGTCGGGCAACTTCTCACATCTCCACGTCGGCGCCTTCCTGTCGCCCGCGCACATGCGCGCCGGCAGGTACACGCGGCGGCTGAACTGGTATCCGTGGATGGTCGCCGCCTGGCGCGCCGAGCAAGGAAGCGAGCTGCACGCGATCGCCGGAGCCCACGCGCTCGCGCTGACCGGTGAGAAGGTGGCCTTCGATGCCTCGCACTCGATCCCCGGCGACGAGCCGATCGTCTCCTACGAATGGAACCTGCCGGGCGGCACGCGTACCACGGGCCCGCGAGCAGAGGCCGTCTTCGAGCAGCCCGGCATCCACGTCGCGACCCTGCGCGTCCGAGACGCCGCCGGGAACGAAGATATCGACTTTCGCAAGGTCAAGGTCTACTCGCGCGAGAAGCCCGAGAGCTTCCTGCCAGCACTCTACGTCACGAGCACGCCGACGCTCGAGGCCCGCGTCGGCAAGCCGGTGCGCTTTCGCATCTGGCTGCACCTGGCCGAGAAGCATCCGTTCGAGGTCGACTTCGGCGACGGCACGGTGGCGAAGGACTGCAGGTCCTTCCGCGTGATCGAGCACGCCTTCCGCGAACCCGGCCTGCACATCGTCACGGCGCGCGCCGACGTCAACGGCATGCTGACCACCGCGAAGCAGAAGGTCGTCGTGCAGCCGACGAAGACCGACGCGCTGCGCGGCCGCCCGCGCGAGGCCGCGTCGCGAGACGGTATCGAGCGCGACTGGATGCACCAGGACTACACCGGCATCGAGCTGCCCTCCGAGTTCGCGGAAGAACTCGAACGCTGGCGCGCGAAACATCTGCGTTCGGTAGAATCACGCCCCGACCCGCCGGTGCCCGAACGCCTCGCCTGCTTCGTCAGCGAGTCGAGCTCGCTCGTCGAGGAGCGCATGGTCGCGCGCGTACTCGAGGAGCTCGGGCACGGAGCGAGCGCGCTGCGCGAAAGGCTCGAGACTCTGCGCGCGGTTCCCGGCGCCGACCCGCGCTGGAGAGAGCTCTACCTGCGCGCCTGCGAGCTGCGCCGCAAGCAGCGCCTCGCGCCACTCCTCGCGCGATGGCGCCACTTCGTCTTCGATCAGCACCGCCACGTCCGCGGCAGCTGGAAGTACACCGAGGGTCTCTCCGACGCCCAGGCTTACCGCTTCTTCGCGCCGGGCTCCTCGTTGAACCTCCTCGAGCTCGACGAACCGTACGGCAACGGCACGGTCACGCCTCTGATCGAGGACGAGGGCGGTGTGCTGCGCAATCCCGATGTCTCTTTCGACGGCGAGCGCGTGCTCTTCGCGTGGAAGAAGTCCGACCGCGACGACGACTTCCACCTCTACGAGCTCGAGCCTGCAAGCGGCGCGCTGCGCCAGCTCACCGACGGCCTGGGGCTGGCCGACTACGAGGGCGCGTACCTGCCGAGTGGCGAGATCGTCTTCAGCTCCACGCGCTGCATCCAGACCGTCGACTGCAATTGGGTGGAGGTGAGCAACCTCTACCTGATGAACGGCGACGGCCACCACATGCGCCGCGTGGGCTTCGACCAGGTGCACACGATCTTCCCGACGGTCACGGACGATGGCCGGGTGCTCTACACGCGCTGGGACTACAACGACCGCGCGCAGATCTACACCCAGCCGCTGTTCCAAATGAACACCGACGGGACCGGACAGAGCGAGCTCTACGGCGGCAGCTCCTGGTTCCCGACGAACATCATCCACGCGCGCAAGATCCCCGGCTCGCGCAAGGTCGTGGCGATCATCACCGGCCATCACACACCGGCTCACGGCAAGCTGGGCATCATCGATCCGACGCTCGGAAGACAGGAGGGGCGCGGGATCGAGCTACTCGCACCGCCGCGGCCGGCCGACGCGGTGCGCGTCGACCGCTACGGCATGGACGGCAGCCAATTCCAGTATCCCTGGCCGCTCGACGAGGAACGCTTCCTCGTCACGCTGGCACTGCCGACGCCGAAGGGCAAGCTGGGGCGCTTCAATCTCTATCTCGTCGACCGCGAAGGGCGGCGCGAGCTTCTGGTCGAGGGCGACGAGTCGGGCAAGGGCATCGGCTGCCGCCAGATCGTGCCGCTGGCGCCGCGCGAGAGCGGCCACCTGCGGCCAAACCGTGTCGACTGGAGCGCGGAGACGGGCGTGGTCTTCCTGCGCGACGTCTACGCGGGCCCCGGCCTCGAGGGGATTCCGCGCGGCACGATCGAGCGCGTTCGCGTCGTCGGTCTCGAGTATCGCGCGGCGGGCGTCGGGCACGCGCAGCAGCAGGGCAAGGGCGGCTTTGCCGATGTGTCGACACCCATCGCGGTCGGGAACGGCTCGTGGGACGTCAAGGTCGTGTACGGAACGGCGCAGGTGCATGCCGACGGCTCGGCGCTCTTCCGGGTGCCCGCCCGCAAGCCGATCTACTTTCAGGCCCTCGACGCCGACGGCTTCGCGGTGCAGACGATGCGCAGCTGGACCACGCTCATGCCGGGCGAAACGCAGTCCTGCGTGGGTTGCCACGAGCACAAGAACAGCACGCCCGTCGCCGAGCAGGGCACGCCGCTGGCTCTGCTCGGCGGTCCACAAGAGCTCGAGACCATCGGCGGCCCGCCACGCGGCTTCAGCTACGCGCGCGAGGTCCAGCCGATCCTCGACCAGCACTGCGTCGATTGCCACGCGGGAGACGACGTGCCCTACGACCTGCGCGGCGATCTCGTGCACCTGCCGGAGATGAAACGCAAGTTGGCGCGCTCCTATCTCGAGCTGACCCACACCAAGAAGGAGCGCGGCGACTGCCACCACGAGCTCGTCAACTGGATCGACTGCATGTCCGAGCCGGAGATGCTGCCCCCCTACCACCGCGGCGCGGGCACGAGCCGACTCATGAAGCTCCTGAAGAAGGGCCACGAGGGCGTCGAGCTGAGCGCCGAGGAGCTCGAGACCATCGCCTGCTGGATCGACCTCCTGGTGCCCTACTGCGGCGATTACCTCGAGGCCAACGCCTGGTCGAAGAAGGAGCTCGCGTTCTACGAGCGCTTCGCGGCCAAGCGTCGGCGCCAGGAGGAGATCGAACGCGCGAGCATCGAGGCGCTGCAGTCGAGCCGCGATAGCGCGCCGATCACCGAAAGACCTCCCCGAGTACCGAAGCACCCGGGGAGGAAGGGTCGACAGCCTGCTGTCGGTGCGAAGTCGTCAGATCGAGAACGGTGACGCGCTCCCCCACTGCGCACGCAGGGCAGCTTGATTCGACGAGACGATCGACGCGTAGACGACGCGCTCGTCATCGCGGACGATCTGGCCGACGAAGCGGTCGGGCACGAGCGTGTCGATCGTGAAGCCCTCGACCGTCTCGTCACGCTCGAGCGCGAGCTCCTCCGCGATCAGCTCGCGGACGAGCGCGCTCGCACGGCGCTCTTCCTCGGCGGCGATCTCCTCGACGGCCGCACCGAGCTCCTCGAGCGAGCCGATCTCCTCCGGCAACGGCACGCGCGAGGCCGGAGGGGTCTCGCCCTTCGACCGCGCGACCTGAATCGCGAGCGAGCCGTAGCACTCGCGGATGAGCGCGGGCCAGATCGACGCCCAGTAGGACGCCGACGGCGCGCGCTCGATTCCGACGACGCGGTCGTCGATGAGGACGATCGCGCCGACTTGGTTCGGCGCGCACTCGAACTCCGCGACGAACTCGTCGAGCTCGCGACGGAACCGATCGAGAAAGTAGCTGAGGTGACTCGCTCCGGATATTCCGAGCTCGCTGTTGAACGCACTGATCGCGTCCCAGAGCCTGTCGTAGCCGCGCTCCTTGCGAATCTGAAGCGCATGCTCGCGCAAGCTGAACGGCAGGATCATCATCCGGTAGCGTCCCTGCTGCAGGTATCCGCCCTGGGTCTGCTGGACGCACATGGCCGTGTCGAACGATCGGCCGGCCTGACGCTTGACGAGCCCGACGCACGACATCGCGTGGTCCTGGGCCACTTCGTTGACGACGTAGCCGGCGTGGCACGGAACGATCAGCACCGCGTCCTCCGGATTCGAGAAGACGAGGGTGCCGTATGCCGAGGTGCCGACCTCGACACGCGCCTCCTGCGGCGACACGAAACGATCGTCGTGCAGGTCGCTCACGAGCGGCAGAACCTGCATGTACCCGACGCTCTGCAGCCGCGCCGCGGTCGTGCCGCGCAACACATCGGCGAGAGTCGTCCGGTCGCTGTTTTCGTGCTTCCTTGTGAACATCATCGTTCGACTCCGATTCTCTGGCTCGACTCGTTCGGCGCCGCGAGCGCCGGTGCCACGAAGGCTGCAAGCGCCTCGACGCCGCGCTCGACGTCGATCGCGAACGCGGTCTTCAGGAGGCCGAGCACGACCGACTCGACGCGGTGGACCGCGATCGTCGCCACGTCGTCACCGAGACGACGCACCCCACCGCTCTCCGCAGCGAGGACCGGCGAGATCTGGAAGACCGGCGTCGCGACACCGAACCGGCGAGCGGCGCGGACCACCTCGGCGCTTCGTCCTGCCGGCGCGTTCTCGTAGCCGTCCGAAACCACGAAGACCGCCTCCGGCTCGCAACGCAGAGCCGCGAC
>CAYMRB010000192.1:0-17786 GCA_964392615.1 uncultured Planctomycetia bacterium
GGCATCGGCCCCCGATTGGCTCAACTCAGCGCCGCCGATGTGCCGATAGTCCAGAAGACGATGCCCCGCCCGAACCGCACGGCGAAACCGATGCTACCGACAGACGCCGCCTCGAACGCCTCCGATTCGCGCCGCCCGGCGGTGCTCCACGTGCTCACGGCTGCGCGCACCTGGCCCTGGAGCGCCCTGACGCCGACGCTCCCGCGTCCGGAACGCTTCGCGTGCCGCGTCGCGGGCACGCGGCTCACGGACCGGGATGGACGCCTGCCGTTCACGTTGCGCTGGCTGGAACGTAACGAGGGCGCGGGCCGCCAGATGATCGCTTGGGGGCTCGCTCGCGCGCTGCCCGCGGAAGCCGAGCTTCGCGCCGCGCTGCGGGCTCGCCCGTCCGTCGTCCACTGTCACTCGAAGGTCGGTGCCGCGATCGTGCTCGCGGCGGGCCTGCCGGAGAACGTGCCGCTCGTCGTCTCGCTGCGCACTGCCGACCTGTGCCGTGCGATCGGCTCGTCGTGGCAAACGTGGCTGCTCGAGCGCATCTTCACCCGGGCCTCGCTCGTGTTGACCAGCAGCCGATCCTCGTCTCGCCTCGCGTCGGAGCTCGGCTGCTCGAGCGATCGCCTGTGCATCGAGCCGGCGGCTGTCGATATCGCTCGGGTCGATGCCGTGCTGTCGCAGTCCGCGAACGGGGGGCGATCGTCCGGAAACCCCCGCGGGCCCCGACTCTTCGCCTGCGGCCCGATGGTCGAGCGCCGCGGCCTGACGGTCGCTCTCGAGGCGCTCGCGTGCGCCGCACGAACCGCTACGGGAGTCCATCTGGCGATCGCTGGCAGCGGTCCGCTCGCGACCGCGATCGCGGAGCACGCGCGACGGCTCGAGCTCGGCGACCGCGTCGACTTCCTCGGCGCGATCTCCGCACAGGAGATCGCCGGCGAGCTGGCCGCTTCCGACGCCTACCTGGCGCCCTCGATCGTCGCGCGGGACGGCGATCGCGAGTCGGGCCTTCCTCCGATCTTGCGCCTCGCGATGGCGACACGAACACCGATCGTCGCGGCGCGGAGCAGCGACATCGCCGAAGTGCTCGTCGATGGCGAGAGCGCTCGACTCGTGGAGGATCGCGACGGCGACGCGCTCGCCGCAGCGATCGTCGAGCTGGAACGCGAGCCGGAGCGTTATCGACGGATGGCCGCCGCAGCACGCGAGCTCGCCGTCGCGGAGCTGACGCCCCTGCACCTCGACGAGGTGCTCGAGAACGCGTACGCGAGAGTGCTCGGCCTGCCGGCGACCACCTCGGTGCCGGTTGTCTGATTACGCTCAACGTCGCGGTCTTCGGCGGTCGATCCATCGCTGACAACAGCGAGGAGGCATCCCGTGATGGCGGCGCGAATGGTCCGGGCGACGATATCGATATCGGTACTCGCTTGCCTCGCAGGCTGCTCGAGCGATCCTGCGACACTCCCCGGCGACGGCAAACCGCTGGAGCACTGGGTCGAGAGACTCGACTCGACGTCGACGGAGACTCGCCTCCACGCGACCCGTCGCATCGGGGAATACGGCGAAGACGCTGCCAGCGCAGGCCCGAGACTCGCCTCGTCCCTCGCGGACGCCGAGCCGGCCGTGCGAGCGATGGCCGCGCGATCGCTCGGCCTGACGTGGGACGGCGAGGACGACGACAGCCGGCTGACGATCCTCCCCGCGCTCTTCGGTGCCATGCGCGACTCCGATCCGGACGTCGCTGGCGAAGCGGCGACGGCGCTGGGCCGCGCCGGCCTCCTCGCGCTGCCCGGGTTGCTGACGGCGCTCGACGACCGGGAGCCCGCCATGCGCCGCCTGGCTGCGGTGGCACTCGTCGCATGGGTCGATACCCACGACCGCCGCGCTCCGGAGGCGACTCCCGTCGCGCGAGCACTTCACGCGACGCTGGACGACCCCGACGCTACCGTCAAGCGCTGGGCAGCGTTCGGCTTGATCAAGCTCGACGCCGATTGACTCCTTCAAGCGGCTGTTGAGCGAGCCATCAACCGAAGACGGCGTGGAATGTGTCGGGAGACTCGAACCGCAGCGTGTCGAGCCCGAGGAGCGCGGCATTGCCGAGGGCGTGCAGCAGCGTCGGCGCGAGCAGCGACTTCGTCCGCTCGTACGACCACGTCAAGATCCAACCGGCGACCAGCTGGTTCGCGGGCGACGGTCCGCCGTGATAGACCCAGTGCAGCCCCCAGAACACGAGGCCGCCCACGACGATGCCCGCCGTCGCTCCCAACGCGGCCCGTAGCCGCGGATACAGCAGGCCCCGGTAGATGAACTCCTCGACGAACGGCGCCGCGACGCACCCGACAGCGAGATAGCGCAGCCACTCGTCCTGCGAGGAGATCGTGAACGCATGGGCGAACACGTGCGGTCCGATCACGAAGCGCAACACGAGAATCACGGGCACGGACGCGACCGTCACGACGACGGCGACACGCGCGACGTGAACGAGCGATCGGCGCGTTCCGCCTCGATCCGGCCCCCACCACGTCACCGACTCGAGCGGTGCAGCCGGCGGACGCCATCGCGACAGCAACGCGAACAGCGCGACCGCGACGAACCCCCGTACGCCGTAGCCGAAGCCGAACGCCGGCATGGCCAGCGAACAGTCCACCGCGATGATGCATGCCGCGATCGCGAGCTCGATCGTTCGGCGTGGACGACGCACGTGTCACACGCTCCGTTCGGCGACGGCCCGAACTCTGCCGTGCGAAACGGAGACGTCGGCGATGTGCACGGTGCAGTGGACGCGTCTAGCTGTTCGTTGAAAAAGGGCTCCGAGTGCAGAAGCGAGACGTTTCGTTCGAGATCGAGGCGCCAGAATGCAGGCAATGTGGTGCATTGTCGAGTTCTGGCAACGAAGAGCTCGGGCGAAACGGCTTCTGCGCCGGATTGCCTTTTTCAACGAGCTGTTGGACGCTCTCATGTCTCCGTATCCTGCCGCGGTCAGCCGGTCATCGCGCGCTTCAATTCGCCACCGCGGCCTTGAAACGCCTTCCGATAAGCTTGCGCCACGCTGTCGGCGAGGCGGCTCTGCACCGACGCGATCGGCACGCGTCGACACTGCGACGCGCACCTTCCTTCCTCCCTTTCGATCGGCTCTCTCACACGCGGAAGCCAATAGCGAAGCGGGTTTGCGATCGTCCGACATCGCGCGGCGATGTCGGTGGGCTCGCGGCCGATGCATGTAGCTCGTCCGCTGACAACCACGATGCATGCAACAACCTCTATTGCCGATAAAACACAGTGCGGCAAAAACGCCGTGAAGGCCTCTTGAACCGGCGCGTGTTCCTCGCCATCATGGCGCTCCCGGGCGACAAACATCTTCGCAACTTCCCCCGAATGCGCGCTTTACATCGTCGGCGAGGAGGCTTTTCCCTTGCACGCTCATCGGGCCTTCGCTAACCTGGTACTGCTTCGGGCTGAAGTCATAACGTTTGGGAAGACTGCGGCAGTGCTCTTGTTCAGCCGCGGTTCGCATCAACGCGGAGACGGGCGTCGGTCGACGACGTCCATTGGCTGGTCATGCTACCCCTACTCAAGCATCGCCTGACAAGGCGAGTGCTGTTTACGCTCCTTTTCGAGCTGGTAGCACTTAACTTTGTCATTCTGGGCGTTCTTTATGCGCGTCTGCTCTGGTGGAATGCGCCGGAACTGAATGGCAAGACCGTCCTGTTCTCCCTCTCCGCCACGCTCGTGATCCAGTTCGGGCTCTGGTCCTTCGGTCTCTATTGGAAGCAGGTTATCTACTCGGGGCGACGCGTCTTCCAAAGCCTCGTCGGCGCGTGCATCGTACTGTCCATCGCTCTCTACTGTCTGTGCTTCCTGTTCAGCCTCGGAGGAGACAAGACGTTCGAGCCGACGCTGAAGTTCTTTCTGTTGACCGCGTCGTTGTTCGTGCTGGTCGTCGGGAGCGAGCGGCTCAGCGTGCTGCGCCTCTTCAGCGGCGATACCGACTTCGGCACCGTCCTCGTCGTCGGCGCCGGCACGACGACCGAACGCGTCATCGACGAGGCGCGCGTCCATCACGGCGAGAGCTTCCGGGTCGCCGGAGTCGTCTGCGAGTCGGGCGACCGCGTCGGCGATGTCGTCGCGGGCTGTCCCGTCCTCGGTGTCGTCTCGCAGCTGCCCGAGCTCGTGCGTGCACACGAAGTGCGCACCGTGATTCTCGCGCTCCCATACGACCATCCGGACCTGCCGCTCGACTTCCTCCTCGAGTGCCGGATGGAAGGCCTGCGCGTCTGCGACGTGACCTCGTTCTACGAGACGGTGTCGCAGAAGATCCTGCTCGAGAAGCTCGAGCCGTTCTCGGTGCTCTTCCCCGAGGGCTACACGATGACGCGGCTGCGCTGGGCCGCGAAGGGGATCACCGAGCGCGTGCTCGCGGGAGCCCTTCTCGTCGGGCTCGGCATTCCGCTCGCGGCGATCTGGCTCGCGCTTCGATGCAGCTCGAAGGGCTCGCCGATCTATCGACAGCAGCGCGTCGGCAAGAGTGGAGCCTCGTTTACGCTCTACAAATTCCGCACGATGGTCGTCGATGCGGAGGCGGCCACGGGAGCGATGTTCGCACAGACGAACGATCCCCGCGTCACCCCCCTCGGCAGGTGGCTGCGCCGGACCCGTCTCGACGAGATGCCGCAGCTCATCAACGTCTTGAAGGGCGACATGGCCTTCGTGGGTCCCCGGCCCGAGCGCCCGGAATTCGTCGAGGAGCTCAAGGGCCGCATCCCCTTCTACCAACACCGCCACTTCGTGAAGCCCGGCCTGACGGGCTGGGCGCAGGTGTCGTTCTCCTACGGACGCGACCTGGACGATTCCCGCGAGAAGCTCCGCTACGACCTGTACTACGTGAAGAACATGTCGCTGTTCTTCGACGCGATGATCACGCTCGCGACGCTGCGCGCGGTCATCCGGGGCAGCGGGGTGTAGTGAACGCGGCTCGGGGTCTGCCCTACTGCGAGATCGACTCCTCTTGCTGATCTCGATCGACCGTCGCATGCTCCGTCGATGACGGAGGCGCCTGCGAGTCGTCGCCGCCGCCGTCCTCGCCGCGTCCGCCGCGGAGCTTCGCGAAACGCGCGGCGATCCCTGATCGTATGCGCGCTCGCTCCGCGCGGTCGAGCACGAGCCAGGCGGCGAGCGCTGCAGGCGGCAGCGTCGCGGTCGTGATGACCACGAGGTGCAGATAGCTCGACGTGCCGATCCACGCGGCCAAGAGAGGCAGCAACGCGCACAAGCCGCCCAACACGATCAAGCCCGGGAGGACGAGGCCGACTACCGTACGCCACTGGGCGATCCCGAATCGCCGCAAGATGAGCAGCGGTACGAATGGCCCACTCACGAGCGCGGCCGGAATCAGCGTCCCGATGGCGACGCCGACGATGCCGAGTACGGGCGCGAGCGCCACGCTGAGCACGAGGTTGAGAACGGCCTCGACGATGAGGATCCGCGCGGGAACGCGCAGCATGTCCATCGCCTGCAGAAACGGATAGCACGTTCTCACTGCGAGGCTGTTGATCCAGTTGCTAGCGGCAAGCAGAGGAATGACCAACGTCGCCGCGACGGCGATCTCGTCACCGACCCAGATCGACAGGAAGGGTTGAGTCTGGAACAGGATGTTCGCGTAGACGAAGGCCGATAGCACGCCGAACAGACGCGCCTTCGCCACGAAGACGCGACGCAACTCGTCCATCCGACCTTGCTGGAAGAGCACGCTGAGCTTGGGGAGAAACGCCGACGTGACGCCGTTGAGGCCCATCCTCGCGTACTCGAGGATCTGCTGCGGCATCGCGTAGTACGTGACAGCCGCAACTCCCACCATGGAGCCGATCACGACCGTATCGGTGTACATGATCAGCGTCGATGAGAGAAGAATCAGGAAGGCCTGGAACCCGAACGAGTAGAGCTGACGGAGCTCGCTGAACGTCGGCTTGATAGGCCGCAGTCGAACCCCCGGCAAGACGAAGCGGACGATCGCGTAGAAGGCGGCGGTTTCGAGAAGCGACACCACAGCCAAGCCCGTCGCCAGCCGCAGGAGCAGGCTCTCGCCGGTTACGAGCGAGAGGACGACGACGGCCCGAACGACGATGAAGAGACAGCGGACGACGTTGACGAGATCGAACCGGTTGAAGCCGACGATCGTGCCCGCGAATGCGCTGCCGACGAACAGGCAGCTGTACTGCGCGCCGAGGAGCAGCCACGTCAGGCTCGTCTCGGTCCGCATCTGGTCGGTGAGGCTGTCCTTGAGGAGCGACGGAATCCACGGGCTCACGCCCGCGAATACCGTGAGGCAAAGGAGCCCCATTCCCCCATAGAGCGTCATGACGACCGAGGCGACGCGCGAGATGCCTGCCGAGTCGTTCTCCGCTCGCATCCGCGCGACGTTCCGGATGAGTGCCGCTCCGAGGCCGAGATGTAGCAGCTGGCTGTACGCCGTCAGCCCGTTGAGGAAGTGCCAGGTGCCGTAGAGCTCGCTCTGGAGTCGGTTCAGCAGGATCGGCGTGATGTACAACGTGTACGCCACGCCGAGCGCGAACGACGTCCAGTTCGACAGGATGTTGCGAGCGAGGGTCATTCGGGCCGGACACTCCGGTGGGGGCGACACGTCATCGCTGTATCGGCGCGATCTACCATCGGCTTCACAGCCCGCCGAGGAGGGCCCAAGACCGTGACTGGCGTTAGCAGCCCGTTGAAAACGGTCAGCCGGGCAGCACGGCAGGCAGCCGACGATCGGCCTCGTTGCTGGGCTCACCCGCATCCGCGAGCGTCTCGGCCGCCTTGACGGGGCCGAGCAGAGATTCGGGCGACTTCGTTCGAACGAAGTGATCGAGCAGGAACGTCAGCCCCAGGAAACTCCAGAGCATCTCGTTGTAGTGGAAGTTCACGAACGTGCCGCCGATCACGAAGGCCACGAAGGCCCCCTCCAAGCCGGTCGCGTAGGCACCGAGCTCCTCATACCGCGGATCCTGTCGGGCCATCCGGCGAATGCGCCAGCAGGTGCGGAAGGCGCTGGCGATGATCAAGACGAAGAGCATCAGCCCCAAGTACCCGGTCTCCGACACCACGCCGAACCAGGTGCTGTGCACGGCTCGACGGTTGCCATAGAACCCGTACTCGGAGTCGTAGGCGTCGTAGTGCAGGCGGAAACCGTCGATCCCGACGCCGATCACCGGGTGGTCGTTCGCGATCTGCACGGCGGTCTTCCAGAAGTGAAGCCGCGACATCGCCGACTTCTCGTTCTCCTCGCGCGCCGTGAAGATGGTCTCCATCTTGTTCCACCAGGTGTCCGGCATCGTCGGCAGAATCACGGCGATCCCGATGACGACGAATACCGCGGCCCGCAGCTTGTACTTCGAGCGGATCCACCAGATGAAGCCCAGTCCGGCCAGGGCGAGGAGCGCACCTCGAGAGTACGTCGTGATCGCCCGATAGAGGATCCCGACGGCCAGGAACGCGAACCACCGGCGCCACCAAACATTCTTCGCGGTTCGTGCGAGCGCGGCGGTCAGCGGGACCAGCATCAGCATTCCGAGCCCGACGAGGTTGTTGTCGCCGAGAATCGCGACGCGGTTGGTGTTCGCCGAGCCCGGGCTGAAGATCGCCCGGACCCACCCCTGCTTGGCACCCTCGAGGCCCAGAGACAGGACGATCACGACCATCAGGAGCCGGAGCTTCGGGACGTCCTGAACGATCACGAGGTACAGGTACGCGATCATCAGGGCGATCGAGAACGTCGTCACGGTGACGGTTCCGGTCGCCTTCAGCTCGGTCCGCCAGCTGCTGAGAGCGACCACGCCCAAGAAGAGTAGTGCGAGAGCGACGCGTCCGGTGAAGACCGGCGAGTACCGTCTCAGGAAGATCCCCACGAGCAGGATGATCGCCGCGGCATACGATACCCGGAACATGAGTACGTACTCCGGCGACCAGCCCCACGTCTCCGGCCGGAAATACGCGTTCCAGGTATAGAAGAGGAGGGCGTAGTACGGATTCAGGACCGCCAGGACGAAACCGACGAGGATTACGCCCAGCACGAGAATCGTACGGATCATCTGTCGCCTTCCGACTCTTTCCCGACGATCACCAATGCAAGTCGCCCACGGCAACCCAAGTAAACCATGGATCGGTAGGGCGTCAACAGAGCCCGCGACTCGTTGACACGCCGTCGCGAACGGGCTGATCGAAACGGAACTGTTCCCGCGCGCCCTTCGCAACCGATAACAGTTCGTTGAGAAAGGGCGCCGGATGGCCTTTCTCGACGAGCTGTTGGTGATCGGAGCCGAAGCTCGCTGCGGAACCTCCGTCCGTCGCCCACGCCCCGGAGTGATTCGAGAGCATGCCCCACACGGACTCACGCTGCCGCCGCCGCCGCCGCCGCGTCGCTCTTCTGTCCCTTCTGCTGGTGGCGATCGTCGCCGGCGTGGTCGGCTGGGCGGCACCGTCGTTGCGCCGCGTCGCGATGCTGGAGGCGATCGGCGTCTTCTACGCCGTGTACGATCCGTACACGCAGAGACCCGACGTTCCGTGCGGTCCGGCCGAGATCTCGCCGCTTCCAGGTGACGTGACCGTCGCGGGCCATCGAGTCACGATCTCGGTCGAGCGAGTTCCCCGTCCGGTCGCGCCCGACTTCCGTCACGAGCTGACCTCGGCGGCGTCCATCCGCAAGTTCCGAGAATCCGCCGCTGAGCTGCTCGCGGGTGACGCGGACCCATTCGAGCTGTCCCGACGGCTCCGCGCGCTGACTCGTCACGCCGAGGTTCCCCTGCCGGACGTGGGCACGAATCCACAGGCGTATCTCGAGTTCGCGCTCGAGGGCACGCCGTTGACCTGCCGCTACTTCGCGGTGATTCACGGCGCGATGTGCGTCGCCAACGGCTACACGTCGCGCGTGTTGGGCCTCAGCGCTGACGGGGTGACGTTCGCGCACGCGGTGACGGAGGTCTACGTGCCGCAGCTCTCCAAGTGGGTGCTGATCGACTGCGACTTCAACGTCGCGTACAAGATCGGCGGCGAGTGGAGCAGCGCCGCAGAGCTCCACGCGTGCTGGGAGAGGCTGCTGGACGAGCTCGGCGGCAAACGCCTGGAGCCGAACGAGCTGAAATCCCGGGTGGCGGCGATCAAGGCATCGATTCCCGGCCGCCTGGGACTGGAGCTCGTCGAGCTGAGCGGCGCGGGATCGAACCTGCGCGCGAGCAATCTGTACGGCGCGAGCTACACGGGTCTGAACCTCGAGTTCTTCGCCAACGTCTTCTACGCCACGCGCAACGACTATCTGAGCGCGTCCTATCCTCGCGCTCATCCGCATCGCGTACGCCAGTACCTTCTCCGCTCGTCGGGAGTCTCCGGCATGCTCGCGGTCTGTCCCGAGGCGGTTCCCGCCGCCGACCCGGATCGCGAGCTCTACTGGTCGCCGGGCCGAACGTCGGTCGATGCGCGGGTCGAACGCCACGAGACGGGCTTTCGACTCCGCGTCGCCCGCGCAACGTGGACGCCCAATTTCGCGACCTTCGAGATGCGGCCCGCCGGCGGCGAATGGCGCCCGGCCGGCGACGGATCGACCGCCGAGCACCTGCTGACCGCTGGCGACCACGTCGTCGAGATCCGCGCCGTCAACGAAGCGGGCCTCGGCGGGGAGCCGACGCGGGTCGGAGTCCGGATCGAGGCGTCGACCGCCGAAGAGCCGTCGGGCCGAATTCCTGCCGCAGCGTCCGAAGGGCGGTAGATATCCGGAACTTGCGAGCTCCCCGTCAGTTGCGTCGCCCCCTCGCGCCGCTCGCCCCGCGCCGAGCACGCCCGCGCGAGTTCCGGCCACCCGGTTCTTACACGATGACCGGGAATGCCCCGACGACCGGTACGGTCGACTCGACGCTCCGATACAGGTAGGCTACGCGCCCGTCAGGGAGTTGCGAGGACCGCGAAAGTCCGGCGCGCCTCTTGCCGTTCGACCGATGCGAGATCCGGTCAGGAGCGTCCGGGAAGCCGGGCGGACTGGACACTCGAGGCGGTCCGAGCGCAGAATGGGTCCCCCTCGGGCCGGAGGGTCCTCCGGTTCGGTCCCCTTCCGAGAAAGCGAACGAGGAACATGCTGTTTCGATTCAGTCTTCTAGGACTCGCGCTCGTCGTATGCAGTTGCTCCGCCGATGACAGCACGCCCGCGGCCGCTGCGCGTGGCGAGGTCGTATCGGAACGTACCGGACACACCGAGAGCCTGGTGGCCCTCGGCCCTGCCTTTCTGAACGATCGCGTCGGCACCGGCGACGGACCGACCGGGCGCACGGATCGGTGGAGCGTCGACTTCGAGGACGGCGAGCTGCCGTCGACGGAGCAGCCCGGCCCCAACGGTTCGTTCGCGCAGCAGAGCCCCGATACGGCGCTCTCGGTCGTCAGCGGCGGGCCGCCTGGCTCGACGAAGTGCCTGCGCATCGAACAGCAGCGCGGCGGCTATCCCGTGAACGGCCGGTCGGGATTCGCGAGCCTGACATGGATGCTGCCGGACGGCACGAACGTCGACCGACGCGCCAACGCGCTCAGCGTCAAGGTCGGCGCGGATGCGGAGGCCGCTCCCGAGGTGATGCAGATGGGAGCGCGCGTCTACCTCGGTGGAGACCGCGACGCGGAGCGCGCCGTGCGCACGGTCTTCGAGAGCCCACTCGATCTCGAAGCCGGTCGTTGGCGTGAAACCGTCGCTCGAATCAATCCGTCGGCGGTCGACGCGGGAACGCGGCCCGGCGGTTACGACGTTCTTCTCGACCGCGCCGAGCTCCTGCCGCACGCGGACGCGGTGTACTGGCAGTTCCTCTGCGACGAGCGTCCGGTCGGCCCGGGCTCGGTCTACCTGGACGAGCTCGAGTGGTACTACCGCAATCCGTTCATCGCGTCGTTCCCGCACGTGAGCGTGCGCTGGGCGCGCCCCGGCCAGACCGTCGTCCACCCGACGATCATCTGGAACACGCATCGCAGCCGCGCCCGAAATCTGCAGATTCGCGGCCGCGGCTGGCGCGTCTCGCTGGGCGCGACCTGGAAGGGCGCCGAAACGAAGATCGTCGATGAAGGCGACCGCGAAGTGACCGAGACCGGCACGCTCGATCCGGGACGGGGCGTCGTCGTCCTGCTGGAGTTCACGGTTCCCGCCACCGGCCTGGATGGCAGCCCGCTCGCGGACGGCGACGAGAGCGTCTTCCACATCGACGTCTACGAGGACCCGACGCTCTCCGCGGACGCGGACGACGCGCGGCGTGTGAGCGTCGCGTTCAAGACCGTCGTGACTCTCGACGCCGAGACTCCGCCGGCGATCACGCCACCCGCGGTGGCCGATCTGACGGTGAGCACCCGAGGCGACTCGTGGGCCGACCTCGCGTGGACCTGTCCCGTCGACCGAACCACGACCTTGGCCTACGCCATCCGCTACTCGCACGAGCCGATCGCCGACGAGGCTTCGTGGGAGCGGGCCGTGCCCGTCGAGAGCGTTCCGGCGGTCGCCGGGCAATCCGCGACGCAGCTCTTCACGCTGCGCGGATTGTCGAGCGAGACGGAGTACTTCGCAGCGATCCGCTCCGTCAACTCGGAAGGCGAAGGCTCGGAGCTGGCGTCCGTGCAGTTCACGACGACTGCGGAAGATGGCCCGCCTCCTGTCGACGACGAGCCGCCGGCGGATCAGCACCCGGCGCAGTTCGCCGCGTGCGAGCCGTTGGCCCCGCCGAGCGGCGGCACGATCTCCGTCACGCCGTCCCAGGCGCGTGAGCTCAAGGCGATCGCGAGCAACGCGGTCAGCGGGACCACGATCCTCCTCGCAGACGGCGTGTACGACCTCAGCGGCGGTGATGCGACATGCCGGATCGTCTTCGCACGGCGCGGCGTCACGCTGCGTTCGGCGACGGGGAACCGCGATGCCGTCGTGCTCGATGGCGGATACGGAACCTCCGAGATCCTGCAGATCGTGGCGAGCGACGTGACGATCGCGGATCTGACGGTCCGACGCGCGGCTCACCATTGCGTCCACGTCGTGCCGACGGGGGCGGAGAACATCGAGAGCGCGAAGCTCCACAATCTCATCCTCGTGGATGCCGGCCGCCAAGCGGTCAAGGTGAACGCCTCCACCGCCGATGGATACGCCGACTTCGGCCAGGTGACGTGCTGTCGCATCGCGCTCACCGACGCCGGGCGGGCGCGTGTCTCCGACTGCTTCACCGGCGGTCTCGACGTTCACTCTGCGGACGGCTGGCTGGTCGCGAACAACACCGTCGAGGGATTCTGGTGCGAGACCGGTCTCGCCGGACACGGCCTCCACTTCTGGCGCGGTTGCCGCGACACCATCGTCGAGAACAACACGGTCGTCGACTGCGCTCGCGCCATCGGGTTCGGCATGGAGTCGAGCAGCGGCGGCGCGCGCGCCTTCGCGGTCGCGGACGGACCGTGCGCCGGGAACGACGGCATCCAGCACCTCGGCGGCGTGATTCGCAACAACGCCGTGGTCGTGCGGGATGCGAGGCTGCTCGACAGCGCTGCCGGCTTCGACGTCGGCATCTCCCTCGAGCTGGCCTGCGACGCGACGGTCGCCCACAACACCGTCGTGTCGACGCGCTCGCCGTTCTCGTCGATCGAGTTCCGCTTCGAGGGCACTCGAGCCCGCATCGTCAACAACCTGGTCTCGCACAACATTCGCCGCCGCAACGGTGCGAGCGGCACGGTCGAGGGCAACGTGACCAACGCGACGTTGACGACATTCGTCGACATCGCGGCGTCGGACGTCCACCTGCGCTCGACGGCGACCTCCGCGCTGACGCGAGGCGTCGCGATCGAGGCCGGACTGGCGGATCGCGACATGGACGGCGCGCCGCGCGATCTCACGGCGCCGGATGTCGGCGCCGACGAGTTCACGGCGGAGAATCGTTGAGGGGAAGGACGCGATGAGAACGGGAGCCTCGAGAAACGCTGTGCAGCGAGCTTCGATTCTCGCGTTCGCCATCGTCTGTGCGAGCGTGCGAGGCGAGCCGGGCTCCGAGTCGGCCCGCTACTCGTCGCCGCTCGACCTGGCGTATTCCGTCGACGGACGGGAGCTCTACGTATCGGACTTCACCGCTGGACGGATGCACGTCCTGTCCACCGACGGGCGCAAGGTCATCGGCTCCGTCGAGCTGCGGGGCAAGCCGAGCGGGCTCGCGGTCGACCCGACGACGGGACGCGTCTTCTGCGGCGAGTACGACGCGAGGACCGTCGCAGAGATCGACCCCGCGTCGCGGCGCGTCGTGCGCCGACTGGACTGCGGACTGCGGCCAATGGGAGTCGCGGTCGCTGCGCGACGCCGTCAGCTGGTCGTCGCCAACACCGTCGAGGACGACGTCACTCTCATCGACCTGCGGACCGGACGCGCACGAGCACGGATCGCGGTGAGCCGCGAGCCGATGTTCGTCGCCGTGAGCCCGGACGAGTCGCTGGCGCTCGTCGGCAACTCGTTCCCCAGCGGCAGCGCGTTGGAGGACGCGAACGCGGCGACGGTCAGCTTCATCGATCTCGAACGCGGCAAGCTCGTCGCCGAATTGCCCCTCGAGTCGGGCTCGACGACCGTGCGCGAGATCGCTTTCTCTCCGGACGGTCGTTGGGCCTACGTCGTGCACGCCATCGGTCACCAGGCCGCGCTCGCCACGAACGTCAGCTGGATCGTCGACAACGCCGTCACGATCATCGACGTCCCGGCGAGGCGCGTCTACGCGGCCCCGCTTCTCAGCGATTACGGCGTCGGCTCTCCCGACGGGTGGGGCCTGGCCGTCTCGAGCGACGGGAAAGAGCTGTGGGCGAGCGCCGCCGGCAGCGGCGAGGTCGTCACCGTCGACCTCGCGCGCCTGCACGCCGGCTTGCGGGGAGAGCGGCTGTCCGACACGTATGATGCCTCCCTGACGGAAGCGTTCGATGAGAACTTGTGGGAGGACATCTACGCGTACCCCGCCCTGCGCATGGAGCTCGTGACCGATCGCAAGGCCATGCGACGCGTGGATCTCATCGCCGTCCGCTCGACCGGCCTGCGCTCTCCGCGAGGTATCGCGCTCTCGCCGCGGGGAGGACAGCTGGCGGTCGCCGGGTATCATTCGGCCGCCGTAGCGTTTCTCGACGAGAAGGGCGCGCTCGCGGGCACGGTCTCGCTCGGCGATTCAGGCGAACGCGACCTCGCGCGGCGCGGCGAAATGCTGTTTCACGACGCGACGATCAGCGCGGAGCAGCGAGCGAGTTGCGCGACCTGTCATCCCGACAACGGGCGGACGGACGCCCTGCGGTGGGACCTTCCGAACGACGGCGTCGGGACGCCGCAGAAGACCCGCTCGCTCCTCTGGAGCCATCTGGCGAAGCGCACGACGGCGAGAGGCGTGCGCGACGGGATGCCGACCTCCGTCGCCGCAGGCGCGAGATTCCTCGGCCACCGAGCGAAACCGAACGAGTTGGCCGCGCTCGAGGCCTACCTGCGCGAGCTGAAGCCGGAGCCCAGTCCGTACCTTCTCGCGGGCGGCGAGCTGTCCCCCGCTGCGAAGCGCGGCCGCGAGATCTTCGCGGACAAGGCGGGCTGCGACCGCTGCCATCGCGGGGAGCTGCGATCGGACTTCAAGCGACACGATGTCGGCACGGGCCCCGTGGCGGCGTCGGACCGCGACCGCGCTCCGGCGAAGGTCTTCGCGCTGGGAGAGGCGTATGTCACGCCGCGACTCGTGGAGCTCTACCGCACCGGCCCGTTCTTGCACGACGGCCGCGCGGCGACGCTGCGCGAGATCTTCGAGCGATACAACCCGGAAGGCCGTCACGGCAAGACGGACGAGCTGACGGACGACGAGTTCGACGATCTGATCGAGTACCTGAAGTCGCTTTGACGCGCCGCTGCCGGCGAGCGTCGAGGATCTCTGTGAATCCTGCGAGGGGAATGGGAATCATGTTCGAGGCTTTCATTCAGTGGGTCCGCCGTCGCGCGGTCGTGGTGGTCAGCTCGGTCAACGCGCTGATCCTCGTCCTGCTCGTGACCCTCATCGCCCTCATGACGATGGATGACGAGCCCGATACCGTCTCGGCGGAGTCGGAGCCGGTCGCGGCTCCTGCCCCGCACGTGTCGCCGGAGCCCGCGCCGACCACCGAGCACCGCCCCGCATTCCGGCGCACGGACGAAAGCCGCCGCCGACGCCCGAGCGTGGCGAACGGGCGGTTCGAGCGCGGGGGCCACCGCGCGGAGATTCAGCCCGGCACGTTGCGGCGTGCGTCGACGCTGCGCGGCGCCTCCTTCCGGGACGACGCCGCCACGCCTCGGGCGGCTCGGGACGAAGTGCCGCCCGACTACCAGCAGGACGAGATCTGGTTCGAGTCCCTCGAGCAGGACGACGGCCAGCGCGGCTACCCCTACTGATCGACCGCCCGCGTCGCCCGCCCCGGGGGGCGCTCGGCACCGGAGCCTCCCGGTCCCCGCCCCCCCCGAACACCACCCCTTGCCCCATGCCGCCCATCCGGCTACCTTATCGGCCCCGATCGGGTCGGGCCCCCGCCCCGGTCGCCGACGTGTCAGGGTCTGAGACAACTCGATGGTGGAGTTCTCGATCGAGCCCGCAGCCGCGCGGCTTCGAGAGGTGATGTAGCGCGTCGCAACCGTGTCGTTCGTCTCGGCCTGCCCAGGGCTGGTAACCACCGCCCACGGAATACCTACCCGCCACGTAGTATGCGGACGAGCATACCGGAACATGGCGCTCGGGAACGACCTGCCCACGAAGCCATAAAGTCTTGTACCACTGTGAGCAACAACTCCAAAACGAACATCCGCGAACCCTGGCAGCGCGTTTGCTACCGGAAGACCATGAGGTCTTCGGGCCGCGGCATTCGAGCGACGAGGGTGTTCGCCGCCGCAGCCTTCGAAGAGTCTCGCCACAACGGGAAAGGCGCAGGGAGCTCCGCCGCGAGGTCGCGGTGGAGCGCCCCGTCGCGAGACGCGGCCTCCGGGCCGCGTTCGGGACGGAAGCGCCAGCGACGGAGGAATCGATGAGCCATCTGCACACCGCTCGAAAGACCGTTCTTTGCGCAGCGGTCTGCCTGCTGACCCTGGCACCGGCGGTCTGGCAAGCTCTTCCCGCGCAGGTTGTCGACTACCCGGTCGTCTTCGTCCGCTGGCCACGGCAAGGAAACGACACCGTAGTCAAGCTGCCGCAGGTGGAGAGCCCCTACGTCATCGCGCCGGGCGCCGCGCTCATGATGCGCTATCCCGACGGCAGACTGCGCGCGCTGGTCGGTGGCTCCAAGGCCTGCGTGCAGGACCCGGTCATCTCGTTCGACGGCGAGTGGGTCTACTACACGAAGATCGAGGACGCGACCGATTCGTTCAGCCCCAGCCTGCTCTACAAGATGCGCATCGCCGGGGCCGGAGCCGACTTCCGCGAAGTTCAGCTGACGTACGATGACGGCTTCACCGGCCGCCTCCACGCCGGCGCGGAGCGCGGCCAGCGCCCCGACCTCGGCGATTGGATCTCGCTTCGCGACATGGGCCCCGCCCTCTTGCCGGGCGGCAAGATCATGTTCACGTCGAACCGCCTCGCTCAGAAGAGCGGCCGCAGCGCGGGGCGCAGCGCTGCCTACCACGGCATCGTGATGCAGCTCTACGTGATGGACGACCACGATGGTCGCCTCACGACCTCGACGCTGTCGAACCTGCGACAGATCGGTTTCGGGAACCTCGGTCAGGCGCTGCACCCGACGGTCTTGCGCGACGGCCGCGTCATGTTCTCGAACTGGGAGTCGATGGGCGGCAAGTTCCTCTACGCGATGACGAGCCTCTACACGATTCACCCGGACGGCTCGAACCTGAAGCAACTGACCGAGCCCCACGATCACCACAAGCGTACGGACCACTTCCAGACCGAGCTGACCGACGGCACGGTCGTCTTCGCGTACTACTATCCGAGCTACAACTTCGGATTCGGAGCGCTGATGCGTTTTCCGCTCGAGGTGGAGGGGCCGGACTTCCTGAACCGTCCCGCGACCATGCCGGCCGGTAGCACGGTGGAGTCGTTCCGGTCGTACGACCGCGTGGGCTACGAGACGATCACGCCGCACACGACGGCCGCGGACACACCCGCTCCGAACGCGTCCGGCAAGTACTGCATGCCCAGTGCGGCTCCGAGCGGCGGCATGCTGGTCGCGTACAGCCCCGGCGGCGTGAACCACAACCACATCCACAACCAGCGCAACGGCGGCCCTTCGGTTCTGCGGTCCGGCATCTACCTCGTGCCGAATGCGAGCTCGTCGGTCGTCACGAACCCGGACGACGCGTCGCAGCTCACGCCGATCGTCAATACCGCGGAGTACAACGAGATCTGGCCCCGCGCGGTCGTCTCCTATCGCCGCATCCACGGCGTCGACGAGCCCACGGAGCTGCCGTGGATCGACCCGGCGCGCCCGGACGATGATCGCCTCGAGCCCGCGACGCCGCACGCGGTCGTCGGTTCGAGCTCTCTCTTCAATCGCGAGTCGGCGCCGATGGCCGGCGATCCGTTCCGACCGGGTGACGTGCGTCAGATCGCGCAGGGCAACTGGACGATCCAGGGTGCCGACGCGGGCATCGTGGACGACGCCGAAATCCACGCCGTGCGCATCGTCGGCGTGGTCCCGATCCCGTTCCGCTCGCCCGTGCGACCGGACGGCATGCGGCACCGGATTCTCCAGCACAACGCGGATCACCTGGTTCGCGGGTTCACCAGCACCCACGACGAACGCTGGAAGATTCTGGGCGAGATCCCGGTTCGCAAGCGCGA
>CAYMRB010000193.1:0-17759 GCA_964392615.1 uncultured Planctomycetia bacterium
GGCGATGCTGCAGGTGTGGCAACCGATGCACTTGTCGAGGTGGAAGACCATCGAGGTCTGTGAGCGAACGTCCATCCTTCGTCCTTTCCTTACCACACCAGCTTCGGAAGCTTACGCACGTAGATGTGCGTGTCGCGGTTGCAGCCGATCGGCCCCCAGTAGTTGAAGTGGTAGGTGAACTGCCCGTAGCCGCCGACCATGAGGTTCGGCTTCAGGCGCGTGCGGGTCAGGCTGTTGTGTCCTCCGGCGCGGCGGTAGCCTCGCAGCGGCGACTTGGGAACCGAGTAGGTGCGCTCGGGGGAGTGGTAGATGATGCAGATGCCGCGGGGAATGCGCGCACTGACCGCGGCGCGCGTGACGACGACGCCGTGATCGTTGTGCACCTCGACCCAGTCGTTGTCCTCGACCTCCAGGTCGGCGGCGTCCTTGTCGTTGATCCAGAACGGCTCGACGCCGCGCGACAGCGTCGTCATCCGCTCGTTGTCTCCGTACGTCGAGTGGATGTGCCACTTGCCGTGCGGGGTCAGGTAGTTCAGCATCTTCGTCGGGCCGACCTCCTCGCTGAAGCGCAGGTCCGCGTACTCGGTCGGCAGCGGCTTCGGCTTGTAGGTCGGCAGATGCTCGCCGAACTGCAGGTAGCCCGGGTGGTCGAGGTACAGGTGCTGGCGCCCGGTCAGCGTCCGCCAGGGCACGTCCGCGTCCTTGTTGTACGTGAACGGCGCGTAGGCGCGGCCGTTGTCGATGAGCCCGGACCACATCGGACTGTTGTGGAAGCGGAACGGCCCACCCTGCAGGCCCGCGTAGTCGACGCGGCGATCGCGATTCTTTTCGGCGAGCTGGGCGAGAGGAAGGCCGGTCTTCGCCTCCATGTTCTGGTAGGACCGGTAGGCGAGCTCGCCGTTCGTTACCGTCGCGAGGTGGAGGATCGTGTTGCAGACCTCGACGTCCGTCTCGATCGACGGGTACTTCTCACCGCAGACCTCGATCGACGGGTGTTTCTGGTACAGCTCGTCGTAGAAGTCCTCGCACTTGTAGCTCGTTCCGTGCGCGCCGAGCCCGTTCTTTCGCACGATCGGTCCGAACGAGATGAAGCGCTTGTACAGGTTCTTGTAGTCGCGCTCCATGATCTTGATACCGGGCATCGTCTTGCCCGGAATCGCCTCGGCGTCGCCGTCGTACCAGTCGACGATCTGCGGCTGCGCGATCTCGGCGGGGGTGTCGTGGGCCAGCGGTACGGTGACGACGTCCTTGACCGGCTCCGGGAAGTGTCGCGCGGCGAGCTCGGAGAACTTCTTGGCGATCGCCCTGAAGATGTCCCAGTCGCTCTTCGACTCCCAGCACGGCGGCACGGCTTGCGACAGCGGGTGGATGAAGCTGTGCATGTCCGTGGAGTTGAGGTCGGCCTTCTCGTACCACGTGGCCGCCGGCAGGACGATGTCCGAATAGAGCGCCGACGTGTCCATGCGGAAGTTGAGGTCGACGACGAGGTCCATCTTCCCCTGCGGCGCGTTCTCGTGCCACTTCACCTTGGTGACCGAGTCGCCAGCGAGGTCTTCCGCGACGTCGTTGTGGTGCGTGCCGAGGTAGTGCTTGAGGAAGTACTCGTGTCCTTTGCTCGAGGACATCAACGCGTTGCCGCGCCAGATGTACCAGACGCGGGGCCAGTTCTCCTCGGCGTCCGGATCCTCGATCGAGAACTGCAGCGACCGGTCTTTCAGCCGCTCGACCACCCGCTTGACGATGGCGTCATCGTCTTTCGCGCCATCCGCCTCGGCGTTGGCCGCGACGTCCAGGCTGTTCTCCTTGAACTGCGGGTAGAACGGCAGCCACCCGCTGCGGACCGCGCGGACCTGCATGTCCATCGTGTGTCCGCTCGTCAGCTCGCCGTCCTTCTGGTGCTCGGGAACCGTGTGGTAGTCGGTGAACTCCTTTTCGTAGCGCCACTGGTCCGTGTGGACGTAGTGCCAGCTCGGAGCGTTCTGCAGCCGTGAGGCCGGGTACCAGTCCTTGCCGAGAGCGATAGCGCCCCAGGGTTCGGCAGGAGCGAGCTTCTCCTGGCCGACGTAGTGCGCCAGGCCGCCGCCATTGACGCCGACGCAACCGCAGAAGAGCAGCGCGTGGATCCCGGCCCGGTACATGAGGTTGGCGTGGTACCAGTGGTTGATACCCGCGCCGATGATGATCGTGCACTTGCCGTTGGTGAACTCGGCGGTCGTTCCCCACTCGCGGGCGAACTGGATCAGGTCCTTGCGATCGATGCCGGTGTAGCGTTCCGACCACGCGGGGGTGTACGGCGCATCCTCGTCGTCGTACGACGCGGGGTAGCCCTCGAGGTTGCCGCGAGCAACGCCGTATTGGGCCATCAGGAGATCGTAGACCGTCGCGACCAGGACCTCGCCGTCCGCGGTCTTCACTCGACGCACGGGCACGCCCCGAGACAGGCCGCACCCTTCGGCGAAGTCGTCCAGGTGGACGAGCACGGTCTCGGCGCCGTCGTCGAGGAAGGTCAGCTCGGGATCGATCGCCGTACCGTCGACCTCGTCCTCGAGCTTGAGGTTCCACTTGCCCTTCGCCTCGCCCCAGCGGGCGCCGACGCTTCCCTGGGGAACCTTGACGCGGCCATCGCCGCGATCCCACATGAGGAACTTCCACTCGCCGTTCTCGAGATCGCTGTAGCTCTCCATGCGTTCGGCACGCAAGAGCTGCCCCGGGGCGTAGTCCTCGCCGTCGGCGCTCTTCTTCAGCTCGACGAGGAACGGGGAGTCGGTGTACTTCTTCGCGTAGTCGATGAAGTACGGGACTTGCTTCTCGTGGTGGAACTCCTTGAGAAGCACGTGGTTCACCGACATCCACCACGCGCCGTCTTGGCCGGCGTTGATGGAGACCCACTCGTCGGCGTACTTCGCGACCTGGTTGAAGTCCGGCGCGAAGACGTACATCTTCGTGCCGTTGTGCCGCGCCTCGGCCGCGAAGTGGCAATCCGGCGTGCGCGTCATGTTGAGGTTCGACCCCATCACGGCGAGCAGCTTCGCGTTGTACCAATCGGCGGACTCGTTGACGTCGGTCTGTTCGCCCCAAGTCTCGGGCGATGCGCTCGGCAGGTCGCAGTACCAGTCGTAGAACGACAGCGAGATGCCGCCCATGAGCTGCATCAGGCGCGCACCGGCGGCGTAGCTCACCATCGACATCGCGGGGATCGGCGAGAAGCCCGCGACGCGATCCGGGCCGTGCTTCTTGACGGTGTGGATGTTGGCCGCGGCCATGATCTCCAGCACCGTGTCCCAGCTCGTGCGCCGGAATCCGCCCTTACCGCGTGCTCGCTGCCATCGAGCGCGCGTCTCGGGATCGTCGACCATCGAGCTCCACGCGTCGACGGGATCCTCGTGCTTTCCCTTCGCCTCACGCCACGCGTCGAGCAGCGCGCCACGGATGGTCGGGTACTTCACGCGCAGCGGGCTGTACAGGTACCAGGAGTACGAGATGCCGCGCTGGCAACCGCGTGGCTCGTACGGCGGCAGGCCGTGCTCGAGCGACGGGTAGTCGAGACCCTGCATCTCCCACGTGACGATGCCGTCCTTGACGTGAATCTGCCACGTGCAGCCGCCCGTGCAATTGACGCCGTGCGTCGAGCGCACGACCTTGTCGTGTTGCCAGCGGTTGCGATAGAACTCCTCCCAGCCGCGGGTCTTCGGGGTGACCTCGTCGTGGATCCAGGGGATCTTGCCGTCTGTGCTCATACCGACTCTCTCACCTTCGAAGACTTCAGCAGCGTCTCGCGTACGGTCCGGAAGCGTCGGTTCCAGATCCGTCCCATGAGGAAGAGCACCCCGACCGTTCCCGCGAAGCCGAACAGGGTGAAGAGGAGGGTGGAGGAGGACTGGACCTTCTGGTCGTCGCGGGCGATCTTCTGGAACCAGGCAGTCAGCGCGAGAATCTCCTCGCCTTCGAGCGGGTGGTCCTCGAAGACCGCCTGCATCATCGGTGTGGCGGGTGCGGAGAGCCACGCGGTGAGCCCCCTGCGGCCTTGCAGCGTTTCGAAGACCTTCGTCAGGTCTTGCTTCTCACCGGCCAGTCGTCCGCCGCCGAGGAGGGGCACGCGAGATGTCCGGTGGCAGGACAGGCACGCCGGGCCGCCGTTCTTCAACGGCTTGCGTCCGAGAAAGATCAGCTCGCCTTGCTCGACGTCCGTGTCGGTCAATTGGCGCCCGCTGACCTGTACTCCGGCGAACTGCGATTTCTCGAGCTTCGACTCGGTCGCGATGAGGTCGAGCAGCGCTTCGGCGCGCTCGGCGGTCATCCCCGCAACCGGCGTCATGACCGCGCCGTTCGCTTCTTCCTTCAGGCGGATCGCGTACGCGTCACCCGAGTTCAGAACGCCCTGCGGATCGACGATGAAGCGCGTGAGCCACGCTCGGTCCTTCCGATCCTCGACGTTCTGCAGGTCTGGCCCGGTGAGCCGACCGCCGCCGATCGTGTGACAGCTCAAGCAGTACTTCTTGAAGTCCTTGGCCGCGTCTTGCGCGAGCGCGCCGTCGGCGCACAGGACCGCAGCGATCGTCGCAATGCTCGCCGCCGCGATGGCTCGTCGAAGAGCCTTGCCGGATGAGTCCATCGAACCCTCCCTGGTTCCGCACGTGGCGGCTCCTACCAGGAAATGGTGTGCCGTCCGCGCAAGCTGGCGTCGGGTCGTCGTAAGCGACGGTGAGAAGGGTGCTTGTGACGGCATGCCTCACGGCTGCGAATGGGGTGTTCGCGTACCGAAACGCGTACTTGCGACGGCGGCGGGCGGCATCGATGTTCACAAGCTGCGGTGCAGAAAGGTGTTGGGGCCGCATACTCGCGTACGCGTCGCGACGCTGTCGAGGCGACACTCCGATGCGCGGTACGGCGAGGTCAGCGAGCTACTCGGTGGTGCACCGCGAGTTCTCCTCGTGGCAGCCGAGCGGTGCGTCCGACACGTCCCACAGGCATCTGCCGAGCTCGGGTTGCGGTATCGAGACGGTGCCGAGGTAGAGGTGGAAGAGCGTGTAGAGGGGGTCGAGGATGTCGAGCCGGTGGTCATGGTTGGCGTCCGCCGCCTCGAAGCAGTCCGGTTCCTTCCCCTGTCCGTACATCCAGTTCAGCGTGAACAGCGCATCGCCGATCTGGATGCTCTCGTTGCGGTCCGAATCCGCACGGATGACGCGATAGATCTTCTGCGGGTCGATTCCGAGTACCCGGTATCCCGATTCGGTCGAATCGTCGCCGCTGTGAGAGTCGCCGGTCGACTCCTCGCAGAGCTCGATGAGGCGCGCGATGCCCGCGTCGACAAGCGGCAGGGAGATCCCCGCGCGTTCTGGCGTCATCAGGATCTCCACCTGCGTCTCTTGAAGCCCGGGCGGGAAGTCGTCGCGGATGTCGAAGCGCACCGTGAGCAACGTGTCGTCCTCGAGCCGTGGCAGGAAGGGGATGCCGCAGCGTCCTACCGGGCCCGGCGCTCCTTGGATGAACGACACGCGGACGTGGAGGAGGTCGTGCGTGGGGTTCTCCGGGAGAGGTATGACGCGCGTCTCGCAGAACGGCAGGTCCTCACACGAAGCGATGACGCCGCGGTCGAGCTCGACGGTCACGCTCGCCGTGTCGACAATCCGCTTGTCGATCGCATAGAGGAGCGAGAAGCAGTCGAGCTGATCGGCGGTCACGCCGCGGAGCGGATACTCGAGGCCCGCCTCGCCGACGAGGACCACTCCCGGCCCGCCCCACTCGAACGTGTACCCCGGCACCGGATCGGGCGGCAAGATCTCGTAGCTCTCGCACTCGAGGTCGTCCTCCGATGGATCGGGGCCCGGAGCCGGGAAGGGCTCGGAGGGAGGACTGCCGCCGAAGTACAGGAACGACAGCGCCCAGACGACGTCGTCGATCGCGACGACCCCATCGTCGTTGACATCGCCCGAGTCGTCGCACGGGAGATGTCGCGGCCCGCCGGGGCAGAAGAGGAACGCGAGGGCCTCGCCGGCATCCGACAGGCTGACGGCGCCGTCCTGGGTGACGTCGCCACGGATGAACTCCGGGCGTGGCGGCACGGGGCACCGTGCTTCGATGGTGTAGTCGAGGGGCAAATCGGCCGTCATGCCTGCAGCCAGGATCGAGTAGGTTCCGGGCTCGAGGTCGACGTCCATGCACTCGGTGGCGTCGGGCTGCGTGCAGTCCATGATCTCGACGGAGTCGCAGCCGTCACCCGTCACGCGTCCGATGCCGAATCCCATGGCGGTAGCCGAAGACATCGAGAAGCGGTACCGGCCGGGCTCGACAGCTTCGAACTCCCACGTCTCGTAGTGGACGATGGAATTCAGTGCACAGTCGCCGTCCGTCAGAATCGCGGCGACGGGCAGGTCGCAAGGGAGCGATCCTGCGACGCAGTCGAGGCACGGGGCCACTCCGGCGGCCTCTCCGTCTCCGAGAAGCTCGGCGAGGATGGCTCCGGGCGCGTCCCTGGCGCCGATCGTCGCGGGCAAGCTGATCGAGACGAAGATCCAGACGACGATCCACAACCGCAGCACCGAGAGACTTTCGACGCCGTGCAGAACGCCCATGGTACGCCAGCCTCGAGTCGCGATGTCTCGGGAGTACCGCCTCCACGGAACTCGGAGGCGCGTCAGGAAACCCTCATTCGGATGATAGCACGCGAAGTGCCGGCCCAGACGGAGTATTGCGGCTCATCTGCTGTCTCGAGCCGCCGAAGCGGGAGGGCGGCGAGGCGGTGTGGAGCGCCGAAACGCCGCGCGCTCAGCTCTCGCGGAAGGAATCCCGATCGACCTCGAGGTTGCGCATGATCCGCTGCAACGCGGCTCGCGTCAGTCCGCAGTCCCGCGCCGCCCGCGTGACGTTGCCGCCCGACTTGCGCAGCGCCTCGCAGATGTAGTCGCGCTGGAACTGCTCGACCGCCCGCTTCTTGCCTTCCTCGTACGACAGGTCGATGTCGGCCGCTACCGTCCACGATTGGCTCGCCGGCCCGCGCAATCCGAGGTGATGCGCCTCGATCGTCTCGCCGCGCGACCAGACGAGCGCGCGCTGGATGCTGTTCTCGAGCTCCCGCACGTTGCCGGGCCAATCGTGGCTCTCGAGCTCCTTCAGCGCGTTCGCGGACAGACGCGGCACCGCATCGGGCTCGATGCCGAGCTGCGGCGCGTATCGACTGAGGAAGTACGCGGCCAGCGGCGCGATGTCGGCCGGTCGTTCGCGCAGCGGCGGCACGTGGATCGTGACGACGGTCAGGCGGTAGAAGAGGTCCGCGTGGAATTCGTTGCAGCGAATTCTCTCCTGGAGGTCTCGGCTCGTGGCAGCGACGAGGCGAAAGTCGACATCGATCGAGCGCGACGTTCCGAGCGGGACGACGGTCTTCTCCTGCAGCACGCGCAGCAGCTTGTCCTGGAACGTTCGCGACATGAGACCGATCTCGTCGAGGAAGATCGTGCCGCCCGCCGCCTGTTCGAAGATTCCCTTGCGGTCGCTGTCCGCGCCCGTGAAGGCGCCGCGGCAGTGGCCGAAGAGCTCGGACTCCAGGAGCGTGTCGGGCAGCGCTGCCGTGTTGATCGCGAGGAACGGCCGCTCGCGGTTCGGGCTCGCGGTGTGGATCTCTCGCGCGACGTGCTCCTTTCCGGTGCCGCTCTCGCCTTCGATCAGAACCGTCATCGGAGTTCTCGCGACCTGGCGGACGAGGTCGAGCACGTCGCGAGTGCGAGGATCGTGCGCGATCATTTGTCGTCCGCCGACTCCCACGGCGTCGGTCTCTGACCCGAGCTTGCCGATGCGGTCGTTGACAAGAGCCTCCCGGCCGTAGCGCCTCAGCGTCGACAGGATCTCCTCGTTGTCGAACGGTTTCGTGATGAAGTGGGACGCGCCGTCGTGCAGCGCGGTGACGGCCATTTCGATCGTTCCGAAGCCCGTGATCAGAATGACCGCGACGGAGTCGTCCAGGCGGCGAATTTCGCGCAGGAGCTCCATGCCGGACCGTCCGGGCATTGTGATGTCCGAGATCACGACATGCGGTCGATGAGCGGCGAACCGCTCCAGTGCTATCTCCGCCGAGCTCGCGGTCACCACGTCGGCAGAGATCGACTTGGCGAGGAGCTCCAGCCCGAGGAGGACGTCCGGCTCGTCGTCGACGACGAGCACACGGAGCTCCTTCGGTTCCCAGGGTAGGTCGTGGTTCGGCATCGTGGGGCTATCGATCGTCCGTCCGCGCGCTGCGTCCTCTTGCGGCATGCGAACCAGCGAGTGGGTTGCGAGGCTGCGACAGGCTGGAGGCGATGGCACCGTCGCGGGGTAAGCGCACCTCGAAGACCGTCCGCCCGGCGCCGCTTGCGGCGAGGGTCAGCGTGCCGCCGTGGCTCTCGACGATTCGCCGCGAGGTGGGCAGGCCGAGGCCGGTTCCGATTCCGGGCGGCTTCGTCGAGAAGAACGGCTCGAAGATGCGCTCGCAGATGTCCGCGGGCACGCCGGGACCTTCGTCCTCCACCTCGATGACGACGTCCGCTCCTTCGCTCGCGGCGCGAACGGTCACGGAGCCCGACTCCCCCTCACCGGTCTGAACGGCGTTCATTACGAGGTTGATCAGCACCTGGCGAATCTGAATCTCATCGGCGCATACGTGGATCGCGGTGTCGGGTGCTGCGACGACGAGCCGGTGATCCGTGCGCTCGACGAGCGGCCTGAGGAAGTCGCCGACATCGGCGAGCAGATCGGCGGCGTCGAACGCGGTGACCTCCGGCGCGGGGAAGGCGGACATCTCCAAGAGGCTCGAGACGGTGCGCCGGCAGGCGTCGGCGTTGCGCAGAATCACGTTCGCGTGCTCCCGCAAGCGCGAGTCTTCGCCCAGCGACTCCAGCAGCATCTGGCTGAACATCACGATCGCGGCGATGGGGTTGTTCATCTCGTGCGCGACGACGGCGGCGATCTCTCCGGTCACGTACATGCGCTCCTGGTGCGCTTGGCGCTCGGCTGCCGCCACGCGTTCGGTGACATCGCGGCTGACGTAGACGCCCTCCGCGGGGTGCTCCGGACGCGGCGGCAGGGGCGTGACGTGGATCTCGTAGACCCGTCCGTCGAGCTCGACCATGCACGATCCCGGCGCGGTGTTCTTGCCGGCGAGGCACGACACGCAATCGCGCCGTGCTCGGGCCGTTTCGGGAGCGGGCTCGGCACCATCCGGGCGAACTCCCCGGCACAGCGCTCGCTTCTGCTCGGGCGGCGATTTCTCCAGCCTCTCGACGAGCGAGCGTGCCGCCGCGTTCGTGAGCGTTACGGCACCGCTTCCGTTCATGATGAACAGGCCGTCCTGCATCGAGTGGATCACGGTGTCGAGGCGGTCGCGCTCGAAGCGCGTCTGTGCCTGCTGGCGCTCGAGAGCCGCGGCGGAGTCCTTCAGGCGCTGCGCGCGCTCCTCGACGGCCTGGGCCATGACGTTGAACGCGGTCGACAGATCGCCGATCTCGTCGCGCGAGCGAACCTCCGGTACGCGGACGGACTCGTCTCCCGTCGTCATACGGTGGGCTGCGTGTCGTAGCTGCAGAAGCGGGCGCAGCACGAATCGCGCCGGGAAGAAGAGGAGTGCGAGGTTCAGGATGAGGAGCGTCAAGCCGATGCCGAGGAAGCGCCGAGTCAGCAGGTCGAGTGGCTCCAACGCGCGGCGCCGATCCGTCGCGAGGAGGAGTGTCCAGCCCTTCGCCTCGAGTGGCTTCGCGTAAGGGATGAGCCCTGTGCCGGGCGTCGTTGTGCGACGCAACAGGGGAAGCGAGTGTCCGGCGGAGTCCTCGAGTCGAAAGTCGTCGATACGGGGCTCGCTGTTCGCTGTCAGGTTCGCGATGCCGTCGAGCCACAGATCGAGGTGGAGGAGGATCTGCAGGAACCCGATGGTCTGGTCGCCCTCGAGGCTGGTCAGGGGAGTCGTCACGACGCACGTGCGGTACGGACGTTTCTCACTCGGCGCGATCACCGCGCTGAACCACGTGACGGTTGCCTTTGCGACTCCCTGGACCTCCGGAAGGGGACCGTGCACCCACAGCAGCGATCGACCGTCCGCGGCGAGAACGGCAGCGTCGTCGAACCAATCGACCAGCGGCAGCTTGTTCTTCTCCAGGTGCCGGACGAGGTCGGCGTGGTTCTGGTCGCGCTGAGCAGTCTTGTCAGCGGCCACGATCGCTTCGGTCTTGACGCGGATGAAGCCGTCGGAGGCGAAGTCCTCGGCGCGGCGTCGGGCGAGCTCGAAGCGCGCGTCGATGATCTGCTTCGCCAGCAGCGTCTGTGTCTCGAGGTTGCGGTGGATGCGCTCGGAGAGTTCGCGCTTCGTATCCGTCGTCACGAGGTATCCGCCCACGCCGAACGCGACGAGGTACACGATCGCCACGGTCAGTGGCAGCTTGTACTTGATCGGTACCCAGAAGAGCGGATCGCGCATGCGCGGAGGATATCGGTTTCTCCGTCGTTCTGCACGAACCGTTCGAACCACGAACCTGGGAGCCCTGCGCCGCGTTCTCGGCGCTCGAGGGAGTGCATTCTGCCGGCCTTGACGGAGCTCGAGCCCGAGATCAGGCGCAGCGGCGCGGGTCGAGCGCGTCGCGGAGCGCGTCGCCGACGAGGTTGAAGCAGACGACCGTCGTGACGATCGCGAGTCCCGGCAGGGTCGTGATCCACCACGCACCGAGAAGGTGGACGCGGCCGTCGTTGACGATATTGCCCCACGTCGCGGTCGGTGGCGTGATGCCGAGGCCGAGGAATGACAGAGCTGCCTCGAGGAGGATCGTGTCGCCCACACGCAGCGTTGCGGCGACGATCACCGGCGCCATCGCGTTGGGCAGGATGTGGCGGAGGATCACGCGAGCGTTCCCGGCGCCGATCGCGCGCGCTGCGGCGGCGAAGTCGAGCTCGCGCTGCTGCAGGAACTGCGCTCGCACGAGGCGCGCGACGCCCATCCAGCCCGTCGCGCCGAGGACCAGCACGATCGTGAAGATCCCCGCGTCGTGATAGATCGTGATGATCAGGAGAAGCAGCAGCAGCCGAGGAAACGCGAGCAGGACGTCGACGAAGCGCATGATGCAACCGTCGACGAGACCGCCAAAGTATCCCGCCAGTGCGCCGAAGAGCGTTCCCAACGTCACCGCGACGGCCATCGCCGCGAAGCCGATCGTGAGCGAGATGCGGCTGCCGTAGACGAGGCGGCTGAGCAGATCGCGGCCCTTGTTGTCCGTGCCGAGAAGGTGGAACTGGCGGCGGTACGGGATGCTGTGCCCGTCGAGGTCGAGCGTTCGGATCGTCGCGCCGTCGACTTTCCAGCCGCGGCGAGGCTCGTCGAACCGCGACAGCAGCACACGGCGTGGCGGCGGAAAGTCGGTCTCGCTGCGGATCAGGACGAGAGCGTCGCCGTCGCGCTCCCAGCGCAGCGCGAAGAGCTCGCGGCGGCTGTCTCCGAACACCCACAGCGACGCGCCGGGTGGCCGGTACTTCGTCGCCGCGGCATCTGCGGGGATGTAGTTCGGGTCGTACGGCGCCAGCACCGGGCAGAGGAACGCGACGACGTACAGGAGGCCGAGCAGAGTCAAGCCGAGCGAGCCGCGCGCATCGCGCCGGAACGTCCGCATCGCGAGACGCCACGTGCCCATCCCTTCGCGTGGCGGTGGAAACTCCAACGCGCGCAGGTGGCGGTGCGCGAAGACGACGAGGGTGATCGGGAACGCGACGAGGAACGCGAGGGCCACGGCGTTCTCGGTCTCCGTGAGATCGAGTGCGGCGGTGACGATTCGTGGCCAGCAACCGGCGACGATCGCGATCCAGGTCAGCAGATAGAGCGCGACGCGCCACGCAGCGGGCGCGTGACCTCGTCGCAGGTGCCCGAGCCCGGGAAGCAGGCTCTCGCGAATGCGAACGGGCTCTGCCGACTTCATCGGAGACGCACCCGGGGATCGGCCGCCGCATAGAGCGTGTCCGCGAGCAGGTTGCCGCAGACGACCATCGTTGTCGCGATCATCGTGATGCCGGTGACGACGAACACATCGCGGCCGCGGATCGCGTGGATCGCCTCCCGGCCCATGCCGGGCCACGAGAAGATCGTCTCCGTGATGACCGAGCCGGAGACGAGGAACGGCAGATAGAGGCCTATCAGCGTGATCACCGGCAGGAGCGAGTTGCGCATCGCGTGCTTCCAGATCACGCGCCGCTCGTCGAGGCCCTTCGCACGTGCCGTGCGGATGAAGTCCTGGCCGAGCACCTCGATCAGCGACGCCCGCTGATAGCGCGCGGTCGCCGCCGCGCCGCCGATGCCGAGAACGATCGCGGGGAGGACGAGGTGCCAGAGCATGTCGAGCAGGCCGCTGAAGCTCTCGCGCCAGTTCTCGCCCACCGAGTTCATGCCCTCCGCAGGCAGCCACTGCAAGCGCACCGCGAGAAGCATCATCAGCATCAGCCCGAGCCAGAAGCTCGGCATCGAGTACACGAAGAGCGCGCCGAGCGTGAGGCCGTGGTCGAGGAGCTTGCCTCGTCGCACGGCCGAGATCACGCCGATCGCTATGCCGATGAGAAAGTTGAAGAACAGCGCAGCGGTCGCGAGGATCAACGTGTGAAGCAGCGGCCGAGCGAGGTACGACACGACCGGCTCCTTCTGCAGCACGGACGTGCCGAGGTCGAAGGTGAGGCCGGCGCTGGCGAGCAGCTTCTCGGGCACGACGACTTCACCAGTCGATGAACCCTCCTGCACCGCGAGACGATAGCGTCCCGAGGCGATCGATTGCGGCCCGTATCGCGCCGGCGTCGCGGCTCCCTCGTCGGCGTCGGCGCGAGCGAGGCGAATCGTCACGCCGGTGTCGACCACGGATGCCAGCACGAGCTCGTCCGGCGGCGACGCCACGAGACGCTCGGCGCTCACCGTGCCGTCGCGAGCGAGGAGGCGCAGGCCGCAGCGCCGTAGCTCGGTGACCACTCCGGGCTGCGGCGACACGAGAAGCACCTCGTCGGCGAACGCATAGGCTCCCGGTCGGATCGGCTCGGCGCCCCACGTACCGTCCGCTCGTCGATGCAACGCGACGGGAAGGGAGTTTTCTTCCTCGCGGCTTCGGGTCGTCGGCTCCAGATGCACGACGTCGGGCGGTGCGAGCTGTCGTGCCTCGACCGCGTTGCCTCCGTCAGCGCCGCCGCGGACGGTGATCTCGAAGCCGCCGAGGTCCCACACGAGCACTTCCGCGTCCGCCCAGAACATCTTGCGGATCTGGACGAAGAAGCGCGTGCCGATCGGCTGGTCGTAGCCCCACGCGCGTCGCAGGCGCTCGATGTCCTCCTTCTGCATCTTCGGGTTCTCGAGCGCGGAGAACGGATCGCCGGGCGCGAGGTTGACCGCGAAGAAGGTCAACGTGTAGACGCCCGCGATCACCAAGAGACCCAGCAGCAGGCGGCGGACGATGAACGCGTACACGGGATTCCGATTCTATCGATCCTCGTCCGGAGCGATCCACCACTCGTGCAGGTTGTCGAGCGTGCGCAGCGAGGTCATGCGGACATTCTGAAAGCGCTTGTTGAGCCCGATGATGCTGCGGCTCTCGTAGAGCATCGTCTCGGGCTGCTCCTCCCAGACGATGCGTTGCATCTCGCTCCAGAGCGGTCGCGACGCCTCGAGGTCGGTCATCACGCGAGCCTTGTCGATGATGGCGTCGACCTCCTTATTGCGGTAGTTGGCGACGTTGTAGCCGCCGTCCGCGCCGGCGGAATGCCACATCGAGCGCATGTCGACCTTCGTCGCGACGCCCATTCCGTGGACCCCGGCGTCATACTCGTGGCTCTTCAGAGCCTCGAAGAACTGATTGCCGTCCTGGGTCTTGAGCTTCACCTCGACGCCGATGTCCTTGAGGGTCGCCTGCACGTAGTCCATGATCTCGATGCGGACTTTGTTGCCGGCATTCGTCAGCAGGGTGAACTCGAAGGCCTTGCCATCCTTCTCGAGTACGCCGGCCTTGTTCTTCTTCCAGCCGGCCTCCGCGAGCAGCGCCTCCGCCGCATCCAGGTCGAAGTCGAGCCTCGGCAGGTTCGGCTCGAATGCCCAGAGGCTCGAGATGATGTGCGAGCGGGGGACCTCGGCGAAGCCGTAGAACAACGACTCGACGATGTTCTCGCGGTCGATCGCGAGTGTCATCGCGCGACGAACGCGCGGATCGTCGAAGGGCCAGCGCCCGCAGTTCCAGGCGATCGCTCCGTAGCGTCGCGAGATGAACGAGTAGATTTCGAGCTGCGGGTGCTCGAGGACTTCGCGGACGCGCTCGGGTGTCACCGCCTGCATCAGGTCGATGCCGCCGGCGAGGAGCGCCTCGACCATCGTGTCCGTGCTCTCGTAGATGCGAAACACGACCTTGTCGAGGTAGGGCTTGCCGGTGTCCCAGTACTTCGGGTTCGGAACGAACACGATCTCCTGGTTCTTCGTGTACGTCTGGAGCAGCCACGGGCCGCCGGAGATCTTCGCCTGATCGAGCCATAGCCCCTTCGTGCGCCACGCCGCGAACGGCACCTTCGCGTACACGTGTTTCGGCAGGATGCGGATATCGCTGATGTCCATCAGCTGATACGGATACTGCCGCCGATAGCGCACGGTGAGATCGGTCGGGCCGTGAACCTCGACGTCGACGATCTCGCTCGCGATCGACGAAGCGGAGCGCCAATCGACCTCGGGATCGCGTGCGGCTTGCCACGAGAAGCGTACGTCCTCGGCCGTGATCGGAGGGCCGTCGCTCCACTGCGCGGTGCGCAACGTGAACCGGATCGACATCCCGTCGGCGGCGTGCTTCCACTTCGTCGCGAGGCCGGGCTTGAACGTCGGCGGCCCCTTGTCGTAGTCCGGCTCCTCGAGCGCGATGTGGGGGTAGATCAGGTCCTGGATGTCGTGGGCTTCACGGACGGTCGACGTGTACGGGTTGAGCGAGTCCGGATCGGACAGGAGCGAGATGACGACGTGCCCGCCGCGCGTCGGCTTGGCGCCGGCTGGCGCCGGCTTCTGCGCGAACGGCGCGTTGCCGAGGATCAGATCGGGGTGGTTGCGCATCGAGGCAGCGGGCGTGGGGCCGTTCGCGTCGTGACAGCCGCTCCACGCGCCCGCCGCGAGCGTGCTGACGAGCACGGAGAGGAGGGGCAGACGAACGAGGGGGCGCCGCTGGGTCATGGCTCTGGCCTCTGGTGACGTCGGGGCGAATCGGAAGCGACCGCTCGCGGTGTCGACCCTACCGCGTGGCGACGCGGGGTCCAGCGCCTTTTTTTTCGCGGCGATTCGTCCGCTGTCAGGCGCCTGCGCCCTCGCCGACCAGCTGTCAGCGTTCACCCTTCCGGAACCGCCGCCAGAGCTTCTCGAACTCTGCCACAAACGCCCGCACGATGCGCCGATCGCCGCTGAGAACGACGTTCTCCTCGTTGGCGTGCGCGGCGCTGCGCGTCCAGTTGTAGCTGCCCGTCAGGACCGCGGCGCCGTCGAACACCGCGAACTTGTGGTGCATGTGCTTGTCCGACTCGTCGACCGCGACCGGCACGCCGGCGTCCGCGAGCCGGTGGACGTCGGAGCCGGCGTCGTGCGCCTTGTCGTCGTCCGTGATCACGCGGACGGCGACGCCGCGGCGGTGCGCGGCGAGGATCGCATCGGTGACGCGATCATCGGTGATCGTGAACACGCAGATGTCGACGCGAGCGCGGCATCCGTCGAGCGATCGGCAGATCGCCTGCCGGCACGCATCGCCCGGGCTGAACCACGCCTCCGAACGGGCGGCTGACGCGCCATCGTCCGTCGCCGTCGCGAGCGCCTTGACGACATCCTCGAGCCAGTCGACCGCGCCCCGTTCGTGCGACGTGCCCGCGCTCTCGCGCGCCAGATCGAAGGCTCGCGCGCGCAAGATGGCGATGTCGCGGTGGTCGAGGTCTTGCTCCGCGACGATCTCCTGGAGGACTCGACGCTCTCCGCGCGACAGGCGGCCGTCGTCGAGCGTGCGCCGGAGAACCGCTTCGAGCTCGTCCGCGTTCATGCCGCCATCATGCGCGAAAAGGGCACACCGAGGGTCACAGCGTCCAACCCATGCGATACTCGCGTCGCACGAGGCGGTTCGCCGCGTCGTGATTCGTCACGCGCACGTTCTCGGCGTCCCACTCGAGACGCTGCCCGCTGCGGTACGCGACGTTGCCGAGGAGCACCGACTCCGTCAGCGCTCCGGAGTAGTCGAAGTTGCAGGTCGTCTTCGAGGGATCGCCCGCCTTGCAGGCATCCATCCACTCCACGTAGTGTCCGGTCGAGTTCGGGATGAACGGATCCGGCGCCTTGAAGTCGGCGAAGCGCTTCTGAGGCAGCAGTTTGAAGCTGCCGTACGACGCGAGCAGCATGCCTCGATCGCCGACGAACAGCGTGCCGTCGCCCCACTTCGGCAGCTCGAACTTGCTGAAGACCTCGCGCTGGCGACCGCCGTCGTACCACGTCAAGCGCACCGGCGGCAGCTCGCCGCGGGCCGGGTGGTCCCAGGTCACGCGCAACCCGCGCGGCGCACCCTCGGGGTGGACCTCCGGTCCGTTCGCCTCGACCGCCGTCGGATAGCGCAGGTCGAGGGCCCAGTACGATAGATCGATGTGGTGACAGCCCATGTCGGCGAGCGTGCCACCGCCGAAGTCCCACCAGCGGCGCCAGTTCTTCGGCACCAGCTGCTTGTGGAAGTCGCGGCGCGGCGCCGGGCCGAGCCAGAGATCGAAGCGGATGTGCGGAGGCACGGGCTGCTTCGGCGGGCGCGCGCCGCCGTTCCAGGCCTTGCCGACCCAGACGTGGACCTCACGGACCTTGCCGATCGCGCCGCTCTTGACCAGCTCGACGACGCGGCGGTAGTTGTTGCCCGCGTGGATCTGCGTGCCCATCTGCGTGACTCGACCGTGCTCCTTCGCGAGCTCGGCCACGCGTCGAGCCTCGAAAACGGAGTGCGCGAGCGGCTTCTCGCAGTACACGTGCCGGCCCGACCGCAGCGCCGCGGCGCTCGCCGGAGCGTGCGTGTGATCCGGGGTCGAGATCACGACCGCGTCGATTCCCTTCTGGTCGAGGAGCTTGCGGAAGTCGTGGTACTTCTTCGCCCGCGGGAACTCCTTCGCGGCGCCGGCGAGGTAGTTTTCGTCGATGTCGCAGATCGCGACGCAGTTCTGGGATCGCGTGCCGCCGATATTGGCTCGCGCGCGGTTCTGGACGCCCACGTACGCGAGATCGAGCTTCTCGTTGGCGGCGAGCGGCCGTCCGTCCAGACCGACTCCGACCAGGATGCTCGCGGTGGCGATGGAGCTCGTCTTCAGAAACTGACGGCGACTGGCGGTGCGGTTCACGACGGGAGACTCCTGCAGGTTCGGGCCGAGAGCGGCGTTTCGCGATCCATTGTGCAATTGCGCGACGAGACGTCGAGGTTTCGCCTCCGCCGGAGCGATCTTCGGGGGACGAGGTGTCAACCGCAGGGAGAGGACGCGAAGCCGCCGGGCCGAGGGGCGCGGAGTTGAGCCGCCGCGAAGGGAGACCCAGCCGGGAGCGGTGGGGGGCGACGGGCCTCGAAGCGGTCGGCTCCAACTCCGCGGGCATGGGCTGCCGAGCGAGCGATCCTCGCAGGCTGCGGTGACCACCAGCCCAGCCAGCCCATGCCTTTTTCGGTCGACACCCACTGCCACCAACGCTACAAACGGCCCCCGAACGTGGCGCTCGAGACGCGGGCGCCCGGCTACCAGCCCGTTGAAAAAGGCAATCCGGCGCGATG
>CAYMRB010000194.1:0-861 GCA_964392615.1 uncultured Planctomycetia bacterium
TCGGTCATTTGATAGTTCATAGCTCGGAATGCCCGAGCCTAACGGAATTGTCCCCGAAGTTCTCCGCGACCTCGATGGCGGGGCTCGCCTCGTCGCGGCGGCGTTGGCCGAGGACCTGACGCGCAGCGAATTGTCATTCCCCGTCCGGACACGGCCCCGGCGAAAGAGGCACCGGCCAACTCAGCTCAACCTGGGAGTCGAGCTCACCTCAATCCTCAATCCACGCCCGACGGCTCATCCTGACGATCTTGGCAGAACCGCTTCGGAACTTGTCGTTGGCGGATCGGGCGCTGGTGGCGGCCGAGGTACTGAAAAGCTGGCGATTCACGGCGACGTCGGCTCCCGTCGCCGTTTCCCTTCCCGCTCGCACTCGATCGCGCCTCGTGTACCATCGGGATCGGGAGTTCCCCGTGCGTCGCGCGGGAATCGGGAACGCACTACGAAGCGGAGAAGGCTGCGCATGGCGGACGCCCACGGTAACGACCCAGATCGCACGCTCACGCAGTCGCCGAAGCAACGACGCGAGCTCACCGGCACGCCGAGATACTGCGTGTACTGTGGTCACGAGATCGGACGCGAGCCCTTCTGCCCCGGCCCTGACTGCGATGGCAAGCCAAACCTCTACCGCGACGTTCCGGGGCCCAGTGAGTCGCGCGTCCCCTCAACACGCCCCGAACGAAGGCGGCGCCCAGTGCATCTGCCGCGGCCGAACGCCGCAGCGCCTGGTGCCGACGATGCGGGACAAGACGAGGGTGCTGGGCGCCGCACCGTAGCGGTGGAATCGGAGCCCGTCGCGATGCTCCGCGGCCGCGGGGCACCCGGGCGCGACGATCCGCGGCGCCAGGTTGTTGACCGTGATGT
>CAYMRB010000194.1:871-10346 GCA_964392615.1 uncultured Planctomycetia bacterium
ACCGTTGGGGTGTAATCGTAGCCCGTCGCTTTGCTCGGGGGCCGCGGGGCACCCGGGGCTAATTGCGATCAGTACCTACTCTACGTGGGGCCCAACGAGGTCGGCTCCGCCGACGACGCCGACATTCGTCTCCCGCATGACACGATCTCGGTCCACCACGCCCGCATCGAGTGCTCGAGGGACACCGCCGTAGCAGGCTGGATCATCACCGTATTCGACCGCGATTCCCGCAATGGCACGTTCGTCGACGAGAATCGCGTCGACTCTCCCCGTCGCGTCGCCGACGGGGACACCGTCCGCTTCGCCGACGTCGAGTTCACCCTCAGCCTGCTGCGCGCCGAAACGTAGCCGCGTCGCTCTCGTCGGTGACCTCGACTCCGGCCGACGTCTTCCGTGGCTCGCGATACACCGTCCACGTCGCGGTCACCGGGCTCGTCGTCCCTAGCGTCGCCTCGAGCCGGACCAGCCCCTCGTCTTCGCTCTGGAGTTCGACGACGTAGAACCGGTCTCCCCCGGTATTCCCGAGGTCGACGTCCTGACGCGACAACGCGAGCCGCGCTGCGTCCCTCTCCCGCCCCCACAATTCAGTCGCGATCAACCGATCGCGGTCGAGGACTCGCGCACTCCGGCGACCCGCGCAGGAAATCCGCAACCCGGTGAGTGCCCTCTCAGACGCGATGATCAACCGGTTCTTCGCGACGTCGTCGACAAGGAAACCGCCCCAAGAATGGAATCGTTCGGGAAACCGAGACATGATCTGTGGCACCTCCGCGTCCGCGAACGACTCGACTGCCTTCGTCGCCAGGCTCCTCCCGGTCCTATCGACGTCCCCGTCGCCCCACCACGGGGGCCGCACCATGCTCAGGAACCAGTCCGCCATCCCGGCACGATCTATGAGGCCCAGGCGCAGCCCCCGAATTAGGAGCTCGTGCTCGAAGAGCGGCGCCGCGGCTTTGTCACTACCGCCGGAACCGACATCGACATCGATGGTGCCCCCGTCGCCAGACACGACGGATCGGCCCGCGCGGTCAGCCGCCGACGTCCTCGCTCTCCGGATCGCCACGTCCATCACGACGTCCGAACGCGTGTACTCCCGGTCGTTGATCCACCACGAGAAATGACCGACGAACAACCACGTCAGGGTCGACAACATCGACGGGATGACCAGCGCGTCACCCGAACCGAAATCCGAGCCCCGGATGTGAATGTCGAGAATCAGATCGGCCGCGGGCGCATCATTCGTGACGACGTCGGTGAACAGTCTCGTTTTCCTGAGCGACGAAGCGATCGACTCCGTCACGCGAGCTCGATCGGCGAATCGTGGCGGAATCGCCACACCAGCCAGTCCTGACTCGTCGCCCGCTGCCTCGCCCGGCTGCTCCACGGCGATCTCCACCGTCGACAGGCGAACGACGAACGGCAGACACCCACCGCGGCGCGCGCGCTTGCTCCCGGACGCACAGCCTGTCGCGCCGAGCGCGCACACGAGCCCACACACGAGCAGCGTCCTACCGATCCTCATCGCTCTGCCTCCGATTCGTATGTCTCGGTCACCGGCGCGGCCTTCTCCGCCTCGGCAAGAAACCGCGGGTCGACTCTGTCCAGATGCTCCAGATCGATCACGAGGCGAAGTCCGGTGTCGGCACTCCGTGCCGTCGCGTCGACCCTCTCGGCGCGCATCTCGAGCTCCTCCCACAGGGTCTCGAAGCTGCCACCGATCCGCCCGTACCGCCCCGGTCTGTCGCCGAACCTCACGAGCTCCGCGACATTGCCGAGCTGATGGAGGGTTTCGGTCGCGGCGACGTCTCCTGGCCCCGAGTGGACCGGCACGGGATTGACGCTACGCGCGAACGTGTCGTGGACCCACATTCCCGCCGCCCGCACGCTCGCGAACGGATGCGTCTCCTCGACCGATCCACGGAAGTTCACGCGGCCGCTGGCGTACCTCTTCCGCAGACGCCTTCCGTCCGGGTCACCGTACTTCAACGCGAGGAGCCACTCCTCCACCGTCGGAAGTCGCGCTCGGAACGCTTCGCGCGCGAACAACTCGCCGTCCTCGGCAGAGACGCCGACGAGCGGATACTCGCCGGGGTCGGCCTTGCGGCCGTCGCGCTCTTCTCCGCCGTAGACGTCGAATCCGCGCTCTCCGGACCAGTACGTCGGACGGCGCGGTCGACGCGTCGAATCGCGACCGTCCGACGTGGACCTCGAGCCGCTCAACCACTCCTCGAATACCCGGTTCGAGATCTCCGCGCGCGACATGTAGAAGAGACGTGGCTCGCCGCGTGCGCCCTCCGAGCGGCACAGGATCCAGTCGACGTCTCGCCACGGCACCGACGTCCTGTACCGGCCGCCGCGATCAAACGTGAACGGCAGCGTCGTGGTGGCCGGCGTGTCGCCCAAGTTGTCGTAGATCTCGGCCGTCAGCTCGCCCTGACAACGAATCGCGGAGACCTGGTCGAGCCGGAACCTGTACTGATCTCCCGCGCCAGACTCGATCGCGCACGGTGTGCGTCCCTCTTCCCCATCGATAGAGATCCAGACCCGAGACCGTTCCAGGTCGACCCCGTTGCCGTCGGCAGCGACGAAGCTCCGTGATTTCGCGCCGAGCTCAAGCTCCGGCTCTCCGCGCAGGAAATCGACCCTGGGCGCCCCGGCGTTGATCGTCAACGGGAGATCCTGGGCACTCTCGCGGCCCACCACATCGCGCACCGTGATCCGCAGCGTGTGTACGCCATCGCCGAGCTCGGGTGACGAAGCGAAAAGGTACGTGAAGGTCGACGAATTCGCCCTCTCCAGTGGACGGGGCTTCTTTTCGTCGTTGATCCGGAAACTCGCGTCGCTGGCCACCTCGGTCGCGTCGACCGTCACGACGAGCTCCGCACCGAGCAGCGACTCGACATACTCGAGGGGAACACCGTCCGGTGGTCGGATCTCGGCATGAAAATCGGGCGCGCGGGTATCGAGTCGCAGGGCGATCCCGACGCCGACCCTGTCCCAGACGAACGCTCCTTCGAACTCGAGTACGATCGTCTCAAGTCGATCCACGCCCAGCCGAATGTCCTGGAGCAGGGCGCTGGATTCATCGACGTCCTCTGGGACGTCACGACAGCTCACTTTCCGTGGCGCGAAACCACCGTCGTGCACGAAGTCGACTCGCACATCGACGCGAACCTCGCCCTCCGCTGCCGGATCGACGGCGATCGACTGCCAGGAGGTCGGTGAGTCGGCGAAGAAGTACTTGGTCGCGATTTCGACGGATTCCCCTCCGGCTGGCCGGACGTAGATACTGCGAATCGCGTTCTCGGTGAGCTTGGACGGCGCCTGGCACTCGAGCACACATGTCCCCTCGTTGATCGGATTTGCCGTGTCCTCAACATGCAGAACGAAGGACAGCGCTCGGCCGGCCAGCGATGCGTCGACCACGGCGGCCACCGTGTAGGTCCCGGGTGCGAGATGCTCGTACGCCTCGCGGCCGGCAAACGCGGTTCGCCTCGGTGAGGGCCCCGCTCTGGCCGAGAGCTCGAAATCGATGTTCGCTCCGACGGCATCCTTGAGCCAGACGCGGCGCATCGGTTCATCGAACTCGACGTCGAAGAACGCCCGGTTGTGTTCGAAGCGCGACAACCGGGCGTGCCATCGTGGTTGCGCGGCGCTGTCGATCGTAAACGCGGGCGCGTCGCGCCGGCTGCTATTCCCGGCGCGATCGGCAGCGACCACAGCGCCGTGGTACGTCGCCCCCTCGCTGAGCGCTTCGAGGCTGAACGACCAGCGCGTGCCGTCAGGGCTTCTCTGCCCTGGCTGTGGCTTCTCGCGCCCCTCCAGATTCAGTGCGACGCTGGCTTCGACGAGATGGTCGTCCTCGATCGCGACCACCAGCTCCGCCTTCCGCGCCACGCGGAGCGCCCGCGGCGAGCTGCCGAGCTCGAGCTCGGCGTGACCAGCGACGCGCAGCGCAAACCGGTCGTCGATCACCGGATCGCGCGCGTCGATGACGACAGGAATCGTCCGCACGACGTCGAGCCGTCCGAAAGGCGAGGATCGCTCTCCACGGACCTCGATCTCGCCACGACGGACCATGCGTTCGAAGTCCTCACCGGAACCGAGCTCCAGACGCGCGCGACGTGGATCGTCCTCGTCGACCCGCACGCGTGTGGCGTCGTCGGACGAGCCTACGACCTGCCAGTCCATGCCGTGAACATCGTTCTCGAAGAGGAGTTCGCGATCGAGACCGGCCAACTCCTCCACACGCCTCACATCGATCCGGGTGGCGACGCCCTCGTCCCGGAGCGACTCGAAGTTCAGGCTCCAGGCGAGCAGGCCGACGAGTACGAGTACTACAGCTACTGCCACCCAGACCCAGGGAGACATCGGCCCCTGCAGACGATGAAGAAGCACCGAAGCGTCCGGCGTACGCCGCGCCGAGTCCTTCGCGAGGCAGTCGGTGACGAGTCGTGCGAGCCACTTCGGAACGTCCGGTCGCACGGACAGGATCGGCACGGGCGTCCGGTTCTCATGGCAGTCACGCCAGTAGCCCAGCCGATTCGACTCCGGCGGGCAGTCCTTCCACGGTCTCACGCCCGTCAGGACCTCATACGCCATGACGCCGAACGCGTAGATGTCGGTCCGGACATCGACGGTGCCGGAGAAGCACTCCGGCGCCATGTACTCCGGGGTGCCGGCATGACGTATGAGCGACTTGCCCGCCGCCCCCGAAACCGGCTCGGCACCCGGTGACTCGACGGGCGTGATCCCGCTGCCGCCGATCTCGAGCGCCAGGCCAAAGTCGACGACCTTGACCCGCTGCTCCGCGTTCGCCACGCTGTCAGCGTGGATCACCATGACGTTGAGCGGCTTGAGATCGCGATGGACGCAGCCGCGCCCGTGCGTCGCAACCAGCGCGCTCGCGATACCGCGCAGATAGCCAATGCCATCGTCGATCGGCAATCTCGCCGGAGACGCCTCGACGATCAGGTCCTCGAGTGTCGTACCACGGATGTACTCCATGAAGTAGTACGGCCAGGGCGTCTCACGGACATTCGACACTCGCGCGATGTTCCAGCACGATTGACTGATCGCCTCTGTGAGGCGCGCCTCCTCGACGAAGATGCGCACGAACGGGGGCTGGGTGCACGCGATCTTCGGCCGCAGGAACTTGACCACCTGCCGCATCGACGGCTCGGCTATGTTGGACGCGAGGTAAACGTATCCGAAGCCGCCCTCGGCGAGGAGCTCGTCGATGCGATAGCCGTCGATCTCGCGTCCGATGATCGACGAGAGCGGACGGCCGCACCACGGACAGAACCGAGGGCCACCCTCTGCCTCGACCAGCCGACGGCACCGAAAGCACTCCCCCAGCGGGCTGCCCGTCGTCGAGCGGCTGCTGTCAGCGACCTGGCCCCGATCGCCCGCGTCGTCGAGATCGCCGAGAGTCGATCTGTCGAAGGGTCCTCTCCTGCTCATCGATCCACGCGCCTCGACGCGGTCACTCCTCCCCCGTGGGATCGCAGGGACTCGACGAGCACCCGAGTAGCTCGTCGGTCGTCAGATCGCAACCACAGTCGACGGGCTCCGGAAGAGACGCACGTCCCAGGAACAGGGTGCCGAGCGCCGCGATCGGATCCGCAAGCTCGATCCGTCCGTTGTCATCCGAGTCCGCCGCGTCCGGACAGTCGGACGCCGGTCCGCCCGTGAACAGGTACGCCAGCGTGAACACGGCGTCGGCGAGATCGAGGCTCCCGTCACCGTTCGCGTCGCCGCGCCGGAACTCGTTTGCCGTGGGTGAGGAGCCGTCGCGCGGCTCCACCTCGATCGTGTCGACAAATTGCTGGAACACGAACGGATCGGAAATCTGTTCCAGCGTGACGTCCGCCGTCAGCGAGCCTCCGCTGGCGGGCAAGAGAAAGCGCGCCTCCGAATCGGGTCCGAAGAGCTCCATCGCGAGCGGGATGTTGAAATCGTGGGCGATGAGGTCCTCGTCCTCGATGCCGCGTACGGCGTCCCGAGGCTCGGGGATGAGCTCGTAGAAGAGCGTGAAACCCTGGTCCGGTCCCTCCGCGATGACCGTTCCGGCGTAGACGAGCCCGTCGCTGTGAAAGGCGTCAGTCGGGTTGTAGCCGAGCACCCCGAGCGCCACATCGTTGACGGTCACGGCGCGGATTTCGAAGTCGAGAATCGCCCGGGCGCAGCCGAGGCGTACCACACCGCCCGTTGCGTTCATCGCAAAGGAGATTCGGAACTCGCGCAGCTCCGCCGCGCCCACGGGCACGTCCATCTCGATAACGAATCTCCCCAAAAGGTCCTGGTCGCGGACCGCGTCCAGGTCGAGCGTGCCTCCGTCGACCAGCAACGTCTGGAGCCCGAAGAGCGTCTCGGACCTGTAGTAGAACTGCCGCTGGCAGATCGCCGACCGGAGTCCCTCGTCGAATCGCGCCAGCAGCGTGCTGGCGCAGACGCACCAGACGCTCGCATCACACGCGTCCGGCCGATCCTGGGGGTCTAAACGAATCGGCTGATCCGGCGGGAGCAGGCAGTCGAACGCGTGTGGGGCGGTCCGGAAGCCGTCGCATAGATGCTCGCCGCAACTCGCGAGAGGGTCGGCCAGCAGCAAGGCGACGAGCAGCGGGGCGCAGAGGTCTCGTCGTGAACCCGTACGCGGAGTCATTCCTCGCCCTCCTCGTTCGGCGGCTCTCCGGTGTCGAGTCGAGTCTCGACAACGGCCACGTAGATTCCCTCGCGACTTACCGGGCAGCAGACGGAAAGCGGGTCCTGCATCAACTCGCATGACGATATGAGCTCGGCCGGCCCGGCCGCATCAGTGTCCCGACGAAACACTCGGATCGGTCCGTCATCGACCCTCTGCTGCATCCCCTCGCGCACGCGGAGGATCAGGTCGGCGTCGCCGATCGTGTCGCGGTCCGAAAGGACCGCCACGGCATCCGTCAACGGCGCGAGGTAGTGACCGGCCGCACGGGCATCGTTCTGCGGGAGCCGCGGCATCAGCGCCGGAGTGACGCAGACCTGCGTCGGCACGGAGACCCCGCTCTCGAAGATCCACGTGTACCGCGAGGGGCTGCGCGGGTCCTCAAGCATCTTCAGGTCGGTGCCGGGCGCCACGAGCGTGTTCGCGTGCGGCACCCGGAAGAGCTGCAGGAAGACGGCGACATCGTCCGAAACGGCGTTCAACACGGCCAAGTCGGGGAAACCGTCCCCGTTGAAGTCGCCGCGTGTCGCGGTGTCGGGCGCGATGCTTCCGGTCGTGTGGGTCGCGCCCGCAACGAGACCTTCGACCGAGCCCCGAAACAGGCTGATCGCTCCACCCTCGGGCTGGATCACGACCAGGTCGAGGAAACCGTCGCCGTCGTAGTCCGCTGTACCGGTAGAGGGGTGACCGCTGACAGCGAGAGGCAGGCGGTCTCTGTTGCGCGGCGCCACCGGGCCGGCGGGACCGCCGCGGATCAGCGTGAGAGACCCCGACTCGACGGTCACCGCGTCCGGGTAGGCGTCGCCGTCGAAATCGCCGCTGACGATCGCGGTCGGATTCTGGCCGGTCGCTAGCCCCCCGACCCGCTCGAGCCCGCCGACCGCAGGCGCCCGCGCGGCCGTGCCGCGGAACCAAGTCGCGCGGTCCGCAGCCGCGTCGGCAACGATGATGTCGTCGAGCCCGTCGCCGTCGAAGTCGGCCGCCACAATCGCCGACAGTCCCCCGTCCGCAACCGGCCCGGTCTCGACCAGCTCGTAGTCCGCCTCGCTCGGCGCTTCGGCACTCTGTCCGGTCAGGACGGTCAGGACGGTCAGTTGCTCTCGAGTTTCTTGGACGCGGTAGAGGACCGCGACGTCCTGGTCGCCGTCGCCGTCGAAGTCGCCGCTCGCCATCGCGAGCACCGGCGCCGAGTCCAGTTCGACAGATCGAGCCCGACCGGGAAAGCCGCCGCCCCCCTGCAGGAAGTCCACGCGCGCTGATCGTCCGAAGCCCACGAGCAGATCGGTCGCGCGGTCGCCGTCGAGGTCCGTTGCGAGAAGCGAGACCGGGAGATCCCCGCTCAGCTCGACGGCTCGCCCTTCGGAAAGACCGGGGTTTTCTTCGGGACCGCCAGCATGGAGCGTCAGATTGTCCGAGTTCTCGTTGGCAGCAACGACATCGGGCTGCTTGTCGCCATTGAAATCGCCCAGCGCCATCGAGCTAGGAAACCAGTGCTGGTCACGCGTGTTCGCGGGAATCGGCAACTCGCGTCCCTCGGCGAACCCGTTCGGCACACCGTTGTGGATCGTGATCCTGCTCTGCTGCTCGGTGCTGGCCGACCCGGCGTTCGCGACCACGAGGTCGTCGAAGCCGTCGCCGTCGAAGTCGGCGCTGACGGCCGCTCGCGGGCGCCTCCGGGTCGGTCGCGTCGACGTGAACTCGAGCCCGCCGCGTTCTCCGCGCAGGAACGTGATGTCGGCCGACTCCGCGTTGGCCACTACGATGTCCGGAACACCGTCGAGGTCGAGGTCCTCGGTGATCGCGACCTGCGGAGAGGCGCCGACCGAGATCTCGCCAAGCGACGTCAGGCCAACCTTGCCGCCACGGAGGTAGTTCAGGCTATCGGACGCAGCGTTGACCGTGACGACGTCCGTGAAGCCGTCGCCGTCGTAGTCCGCTGCGACGAGCGCGACCGGACGCTCACCGATATCGATCGGACCGTGTGGGTCGTCGAAGCGCCCGCCCCCGAACCAGAACAGTTCGAACGACTCCCGCAAGACGACAGCCAAGTCGATCTCGCCGTCGCCGTTGTAGTCGCCGCTCGCCAACGCACGCGGAAAGCCGTCGGAGCGAGTGTCGGGCAAGGACGACGTGCCGTCTGCCGACAGCCCGTCGGGCCCACCACGGAATCGGTGGAGCTGCCCACCGACAGCGTCGGCGACCACCAAATCGTCGCGACTTTCCCCGGCGACTACGTGCATCGCGATAGCGTGGCACAGACCCGTTTCGTCGATCGGCTGTGCGAGCGAGAGCCCGTGGGCGCCACCGCGACAGAGCATCAGCGTGCCCGATCCCGCGACCGCCATGACGACATCGGAGAACCCATCCCCGTCGAAGTCCCCGGCGACGGCGATCGATGGTGTCGCGCCGACATCGAAGGCTTCCATTCCCGGACAGCGCGGGAGGTCTTCGCCGACCGCTGTCTGCTGACTGACGGCCAGGCCGTTCGCGTCCCGCAGCAGACAGGTGACCGTCCCGTCACCCGCGTTCACGACGGCGACGTCGAGCCGTCCGTCTCGATTGAAGTCGCCGGTGACTGCCACACGTGGCGATCGGCCGACCGAGATCTCCAGACATCTCGACGTCGAGAGTCCGGGCGTGTCGCTCTCTGCCGAAGAGCCGCAGAAGACCATCACGCTCTGCGCGAGCTCGTTCACGACCAGCACGTCGTCGGCCGGGTCGCCGGCGAAGTCGCCGCACACGAGCACGCGCGGTACGTGTCGCGGGCCGATG
>CAYMRB010000194.1:10356-17588 GCA_964392615.1 uncultured Planctomycetia bacterium
ATCGTCAGCGGCTCGCGCGGAAAACTCGCGTGAGCCGCGAACACACTCAGCGTGCCGTCCGTGCGGTTCGCCACGACGAGAGCGCGGCCGGCGCCGAAGTCGCCCACCGCCATCGCGACGGGACGCTGGCCGACCGGTGCGCTCCGAGCTTCGGAAAGCCCCGCGAGGAAGAGCGCCGGGACTGTCTTCACGATCTCGTCGTCGCATTCGCGATCGAAAGCGCGGAAGACCACCTGCACGTCGCCGCGAGGGTCCATCGATGCGAGATCCAGCAGGAAGCGTCCCGCAGCGGGAGCCGACGAAGTACTCTCGAAGGAGCGGCCATCCGAGGACGCGGACGGGAACTCGTTCGCCGGAAGGAGCGGATTGTAAGGGTCGCTAGCATCGAGGTCGACCCGGACGTCAAACTCGACGCGGTTTCCGTTCCGATCCGACAGGTTGTAGTCGAATGCCACGATTCCGCTGCGGAGAAGGACGGGATCGAGCACCTCGAGTCGCGGCCTCTCGTTGCGAGGGAATCGACCCTTGACCGTGCCCTCGGCCTTCTCCGGTTCGCCCTCGTGGTCGAAGATCTCGAAATGTACCTGAACGTGGCCGTCAAATCCCGGCTGGCTGAGCACTTCGAGCTCGGGGACGTCGAGCGCCGACGCGGCGAAGCCAAAGGTCGCGGGAGCACCGCCTTCAACATGGGAGCGGCTCGAAAACCGCGTGCCCTCAAGAAGATAGTCAGGCAGTCGGACAGGATCGACGGAGTCGAACGAGTCGGGACCGGCAGCACCCTCGCCAACTCCGGACTCGCAATCCGGGGCAAACGGGTTCTCGAGCACTCGGACCTCCACAGGTCCGAGACGGACGTCGTCCCCCTCCTCGTCGATCACGACGAACGAAACCTGGATGAGATCTTCCCGCGTCGTCATGGTCACGCCGCTTGCACCCAGACGTACCGGCGTGTTGCCGGCACGTACCCGCTGCTGCCGCAACGGACTTCCAGGTACGCCGTTCTGAAACGGCGTCACGATGATGTCGACGAAGGTCGCTCGCCCGTCGAGATCGTGCTCGGCATCCCACGTCACGTTCAACTGTCCGTCGCTGATCGGTACCGGCTGCTGCTCGACGTAACGAAGCGTGGCGGGCTGTACGGTCGGCGTGCTCGCTGTCAAAGCCGTCTCCGACTCGACGAACTCGACCGTCGCGGTCAGCTCCCCGCCCCCAACGCTCGATATGTCGGCGGAAATCTCCAGGAGATCGGGACTGCGGACCTGATTGACGGAGAGGCTCTGCACCGTCGCGGGTTGAACGGACGGTCCGCGCGCAACATCGTCTCCCTCGAGCGCGACCACGATGATCACGACGGACGCGACGTAGCAGCCGGTAAGCTGAGTCAACACCACCCCGAGCATCAACAACGAGGCGAGCAGCCGCCCGGAGAAGCCAAGCGAGCGAGCGGATGAGAGCCTTGTGCGCATACTCAACGAATCACCTCCCCGGAGATCCGGCTGCCGCCCGGGTGGTCGCGGACGGTCAACAGCACCAAACCGTCGCGCCTATGTACTCCCCGAACGACGGCCCCTGACAGACCGCCTGGAACGATACACCCTTTGCGCCTGGGATGGTATTCGATGCGTCTCACCGAGAGAAGCGTCTTTCAAACGTGTGGACTCGACAGCCCGACACTCGGACCGTCCGTTTGAGTCAGCGAAGAAGCGCGAGCGTTGTGACGAGGATTCTCAGAATTCGCTCACCGGCCGAAACGGCCGTCGTCAGAACGCCACCTCCACCGTCTGCCGGCTCTTGCCGCCGGGGAGAATCCACAGCTCGAACTCCGAGCGGGCGAAGCGGACACGGTCACCGTGGCGCACCCGACATGTGTCAACCCGCCGATCGTTGACGAACGTGCCGTTCATGGATTCGCAGTCCGTTAGCGTCATCTGGCCCGAAGCTCCCGCCAGGGGAACCTCGATGCGAGCGTGACGGAATGAGATCTCGGGACGGTCGATCGTGATCTCGGCATCAGACGCAGCACCGATCTCGGTGACGCCCGGAAACACCTCGTGTCGGGTGGCCTCGTCGGCGAGAGAGACGAGCATCGCGACGGGCTCCAACGGAGCGCCGAAGTGGATCGAGTGACACCACCGGATGCCATCAGCGAGTTGCGGATGCTCGCGACAGAATCCGGCGAGATCGATCTCTTCGCCGGCCTGTCGACGGCGGAGAAACTCGGCGAACAGCTTCTCCGCGGGCGCGCGATCACGACTGTCGCTCTCGGAGTCCCGATTCGACGCCTTCAAGTCGAGCCTCGTTCGGAGTCGAGCAAGGTCCGGAGCCGCCCCTGCACTCGTGAGAACGCCTGACGCGCGTTGACCTCGGTAATCCCGAGTCGGGTCGCGATGTCCGCGTACGGCATCTCGCACAGGCGACGGAGCACGAAGAGTTCGCGCTGGTGGGCTTCGAGCTCGAGGAGCGCGGCCTCGATCCGTTCCTCGAGTTCGTGTACGCGCGCGAGCTGCGACGGCGAGGGCTCCTTGCCTGCCAACGCAGTGCTGAGGAGTGCCTCACGCTGGCGGCCGCCGCCGTGCTTTCTCGCGTCCAGCTTGCGCGCGAGGTCGGCGAGCTGGCAACGGACGCTGGTCGCCAGCCAGTCGCGAAAGGCGCTGTCGCTTCTCGCCTCGAACCGGTCCAGGTCGCGGTGAGCCTTGAGGAGAACGTCCTGCGCGATATCGTCGATCTCCACGAAGTCGCGCAGGCGCTTCCCCATGCGGAGGGCAACGATCTGGCGTACTCGCGGCAGGTGCCGAGAGAACAGCTCTTCCGCGGCAAGTCGATCCCCGCTCCTGACCGCCAGGATGAGATCGACCGTGGGAACGGCCTGACGAGTGAGTGGCGGATCTCGATCTGCGCGCGTCACCGTAGTGGCTCCCCGATCTGGACCTCCCTGGCTGCCGCGGCAGTCAGCAATCTGCCGCTCCGACGGTGGACCGTATCGTACGACAACTCCACACGCGACGCGACCCTTCGCCGATCGCCGTGCCGGCCGGGACCACCGCGATCGGCACGTGGCAGACCGCCGCCCGAGAAAATCCCGGGAACTCGTGTCACAGCCCGACGCGACGCTCGCTTTCCCTCCCGTAGCGCGCGTCACAAGTTGGTTTCTCGGTCGAATTCTCGGGCCTCCAATCAGGAGCAACACTCATGGACCTCTCGAATCTCGCGATCTTCTCAAGGCGCTCGACCTGCTCGCGTCTCTCGTCCCGACTCTTCGTTCTGACGTCGATCGCCGCGTTGGTCGGCGCACCGGTCTCGGCATCGTCCGTGGAGCCGAGTGCTGTCGTCGCATTCGGTGACAGTCTGTCAGACAACGGCAATCTTCACGCCGCCACGGCCTATCCGCCGGCGCCGTACTTCGAGGGCCGGTTCTCGAACGGGCCAGTGTGGGTCGAGGGGCTGGTGGAGGAGCTCGACCTCGCGTCGCAACAGCTGATCGACTTCGCCGTTGGAGGAGCGACGTCCGGACGCGACAACGTGGCGGTCCCGGAGGCGGGCGGACTCCTCGACCAAATCGATCGGTTCGTCGCGCTCGAGCTGCCGGCGGATCCGAACAGACTGTACGTCGTGTGGATCGGCGCCAATGACCTGATGGTTCCCGGGGTGAACCCCGAGGAGGCAATCGGCACGGCCATGCAGAACATCGCCACGGCGATGACGGCGCTCGTTCAGAGCGGTGCGACGCGAATCCTCGTCCCGAACCTGCCGAACCTCGGCCGGGTGCCGGAGATCATCGAAACGGGTGAGGCGACCGTGATCGAAGGAGCGGCGATGCTGACGGTGGGATTCAACCGAGCGCTCGACGCGACGCTCGACGGGATCGAGACCGCGCTGCCGGTCGAGATCGTTCGCTTCGACGTCTTCGCGGTGCTGGAAGAGGTGGTCGCCGACCCCGGGGCAGCGGGTTTCGACAACGTCACGGAGCGGTGCCTCGCGGTCGACTTGACGAGCCTGTGCGAGGAGGCGGACGGGCACCTCTTCTGGGACGGGATCCACCCGTCCGCTGCCGGACACCGGCTCCTCGCCGAGCGGGCGAAGGACGTCGTGTGTCCGGAGCCCGTCTTCCTTCGCGCCGACGCCAACAGCGACGGAGCCGTCGATCAGGCCGACGCGGTGACGGTGCTGAGCTGGTTGTTCCTCGGTGGCGAGGTTCCGGCGTGCCACGCCGCCGCGGACGCGAACGGCGACGCTTCGATCGACGTCTCGGACGCCACCTACGTGCTCAACCACCTATACCTCGGCGGGCGGGCGCCCGCGGCACCATTCCCGGAGTGCGGCCCTTCGGACAGCGCGTCGGACGCGGCGTACGGATGCGCCGCAACGGCGTGCGAATGACGCGGCGGACTTGAAACCCGCGGAACGACGCACGCACGAGACGGCCGCCGCGCCCGGAGGGAGTTCCGGACACGGCGGCCGTACTGTTGGCGCAATGGGCGATCAAAATCATCTCACGTCTGACGTTCGTCTGTGTAGGATACTCGCAGTCGAATACGACGAACCTGCCCAGCTATCCGTCAGGACCTTTTGGACTTTTCGAACGAGTTCTCGTCACCCCGGGCAGGGCCCGGTCCGGAGTTTGGCTTCCGGGTCGTCGGCCGATCATAGGGGCTCTCGAGCGACGGGATTACTGCTCGCCGAAGTCCAGGCACCTCGTGCGGCTCGTGAACGTCGCTGCCCCCCTTGCGTCGTATTCGGCTTCAGTTGACCTCCGCGGCAAGAGCTGTGAGGCGGACACCTTCCACGCGAGAATCCTGCGAGTGAAGTTGTCGATCACCGCATGAAGATAGGCCCGGCTTCCGTCAAGGAGACGGATCGCAGCACGGCGAGTTACACCTCCAGTCGAAGCGTCACTGATTTTGGCCGACCGGATCAGGCAACGGGCCTCGCGGTCGATCTCGACGACGGCCATGGCCTACGGCCGGTCTCTCTGCGACCGCGTGCGTCGTCCCTTGAGAGAATCGACCGTACCACCGATGATCGATGATCTTCCTGGCCGCGACGCGTCGACACGGAGGAGACGAGCATGCCTACCGTCCATCAGCAAGTCCGACTCTCGATTCCGCTGCTGCAAGGCGGCCGACAAGAGAACACGACGTGCTACGTGTCGACCGCCTACATCGACATGGGTTATCCGTATGCCGACGACGTCGTCCACGAGGCCGTACGAGCGCGCGAGTTCTACTCGCGGAAGACGATCTTGGCCAGCTGCTTGCTTGCATGCTGGCTCGTTGTCGCTGGCCATGTCGCAGCGCAGGAGTTTCCGCTTCCGGAGTTCGACGTCGCGAGGGCGAAAGCCTCATACGTCGTTTCTCTCCCGAACAACTACAGCGCCGAGAAGAAGTGGCCTCTCATCGTCGACTTTCACGGAGCCATCGCGCCGAGCCGCAAAGGCGCGAACGTGACCCAACGCCACGTTTGGTCGGAGTTCGTCAAGAATGCTCCGTTCGTCGTAGTCGGGATCAATGGACGCACGCGCGCCTGGAACATGACTCGCGGCGACAAGGGCGATCGCGCGTACACGCTTCGAGTCTTGGCCGAGGTCCGCGACAAGTTCGCGATCGACCCAGCCCGCGTCTATCTCGCCGGGTTCTCTTCCGGAGCAGACTACCTCTGTTCCGGTGGACTGCAGCTCGAAGGGTTGTTTGCCGCCAGCCTCGTCGTTTGTCCGGGCCCACCGAACGTCGTCGGTCTTCGAGATGGCTCGCTCTTGAAGGGCAAGGTCCATCCGTTCTACTTCGCGACCGGAGAGGAGGACTTCATCCGCAAGAGCGGCGCCTGGGAGGCATTCCTGGCACTCGACGGCGCTGACGGCGCCGACGTCATGTACCGCCAAGTGCCAGGAGACGGCCACTCGTACTTCGGCACCCGCGACTATGTTCGGCTTCGCGACAGTCTAGAACGGATGGCCTCTGACATCGACGGAAAGCTGGGCCCCACTGCCTCCGACGCAATCGCTCGCGGAGATTACCTTCTCGCGTCGACCCATCTACTGCGCTCGAAGGACGCGGATGCACGGAAACAGCTCGCCGAACTGCGAGCCAAGGGCGAGTTGCTGGCGGAAGAGGCTGCTAGAATCGACTCGAAGCAGAACCCTGGACGGGCTTTCGAAGCCTGGTGGAAAGTCCGCACGCAGTTTCATCGCTTCGCGCCGTTGGCGCGACGGGCACAAGACGAGCTAGACCGAATCAAGAAGTCGGTGAGTGGACGTGAGCTGCTCCGGGCTCGGGGGGCCTGGTTCAAGACACGGGGCGAGGGCGGTGCTCCGAGACCAAAGGCGCCCGCCGAAGCTCAGGTGACTCCCGCCGAGGACGGAGAGGCGCGCTTGCCAATCGCAGCGCCGACCCACAACCCAGACGGAGCCGGCCGGTGAGCTCGAGCTGTATCTCGAGCGCATCTGGTCCGGCAGGCAGCGAACGGCTCCGAGAACCGGAATCCTTCCTGACAGACGATCGCCTCAAAGCTCTCGTCGGGAACGTCGAGGGGATGCGCCGGCGATTCGATGAACCGCACACGCAAGCCGAGCGCGACGCAACGCTGGTCCGCGACGGCGAGCATCTCGCGGTTGAGGTCCGCAGCGACGACCGCGAGGGCGGCCGGGAGTTCCCGAAAAGCGACGATCGAGACGAGCGTCGTGAGGATGAAGTACGCAGCGAGAGTTCCGACAACCTCGCGGCCTGGAAGCCGGAAGCCGCAGCGAAGGACGACATCGAACACGACGCCGGTGTCGATCCGCACGAGCGCGAGACGTCCGAACATGAGGTGAACGCCGTCGGCCGCACGACGTTCAATTCCTCCGAAGACCTACCCCTGTTGCGCCGCCGGTTTCAGTCTGAAACGCTTGATGCTGACGCCTTTGTTCGGCGCTTTAAGTGTAAGCATGAGGGTGTTCCGGCCTTCTTTCAAATCCAGGATGACGGGTTCGATGTCCATCCACTCGGCAAGGGTGAACGGGAGGCCAACGTCTACTAATGCTCTCCTGTTGACGCGGAGCAGGAATTGTCCGTCCACGGTAACGGTGCATACCTTCGCAGTAAATTCGTACTTTCCCGCTCTGGGGATATTTACAGTGTAACTGAGCAGCTCCGGGCGGCGGCCGTTCAAGCTGTAGTGCACTTGCATTCCGCCATCTATGCTCTCCATGAATTTTATCTTCTCACCGTTCTTCGGTGATCTGCATGCCGCTACGGGAA
>CAYMRB010000195.1:0-17562 GCA_964392615.1 uncultured Planctomycetia bacterium
ACGGCCGCCTCGCCGTACATCGAGCCGAGCAGCCGGTCGCGCGATGTTGGCGATCCGCCACGCTGCAGGTCGTCGAGCAGCACGTGTCGCACCTGGATCTCCTCCGAGGCGCCGAATGCGAGCATCAGGTTGTCGACGACGCGCAGGGTCGTCAGCTCGAGCGGCGCCATCGTCGTGACGAGTTCCTCATACGTCACGCCTTCGTCGTCCTCCGGCAGCGTGCGATCGGTGATCGTCCCGCTGCGGTGCATCATCGGGATGCCGCTCGGAATGGTCACGACGAGGCTCTTGCGCTGATCTCCCTCGAACATGCGATGGATCCACGCGACGAGCTCCCGCACGTCGACCACGTTCGGATCGAAGCCTTCACCGAAGAGCTTCTTGATCTCCTCGCGGTTCTCGTCGTCGAGAATCGGATAGCGCGGTAGATACATGCGGTGCGCGCCGATCGCGAGGCCGATCTGCAGCGGCAGGCAATTGCTCTTCTCGCCGACGCACTCGACCAAAAACACGGTGCGCTGGTGTCGGCTCTGATCACGCAGGCGATCGATGGCTTCGACGGCCGTGTTGGCCGCGGTGTCCATGCCGATCGACTCGGCGTGAACCCCCTTGTACTCCGTTTCCGGATCGGCGAAGCGCTTCGGATCGAGGAATTCGCCCTCGACGCTCGCCGGGACGAACATCGTCGTCGTCAGGCCGAGATCCTGACGCGAGTAGAGGCGGTGGAGAATCGAGAAGCTTCCGACACCCCCCATCGCGACGACGAGGTCGAACTTCTTCAGCGACTCCGCGACTTGCGGTAGCTCGGCGTCGGCGCCGACGAAATGGGATGACCCGAGGATCGAGCTGCCGCGCGCCAAGATGTGGCCAACGTCGTTCTCCCGCAGCTTCCAGAACTGGCGCCCCTGGATACCGCGGAACCCCTGCTTCGCGCCGTAGACCTCGATATCGCGGTGATTGGCGAGCCTAGTGACGGCGCGGATGCACGCGTTGCCCCCGGGGGCATCCTTGCCGAGAGACGCGATCAGGCAGCGCAGCATGAGACGATCCTCCAGCACCGGCAGAGAGTCGGACGGGCGCGCAACACGCCGTCGAGCTGAGACTCCGGTCAGCGCGCCGGTTCAGTGCCCCGGAATCCCTCTCGACGTTGCCATTCTACCGGACACGCGTCGACGACTCCACCGATCCCGGCAGGCCGGATTCGCCCTCTCTGGGCTCGAGATGCTGCCACACGGCGCCGGCCCAACGCGTCCACAGCGCGTCGAGACGACGATTCGACCACACCCGCGCCGTCGACGCGCGCAGCGTGCGGTGGACTTCGCGGCGCGAGATCTTGCGGACGACGCCGGGTGCGCACGGGTCGTCGGCTGCCGCGATGAGCGCGAGCGTACGCAGGCCGATCAGGAGCGGCCACGAACACGCCAGACGCAGCGACACGACGCGGCGCGGGATCGCCGCGGCGTACTCCCGGCCGCATTCGTAGTGCTCCATCGTGTGCGCGAGGAGATCGAGAATGACGGGCCGCACGCGGCTGCGGTCGACCGCGTCGCGCAGCTCGCGCGCCGTCCACCCCACCGCCGCCAGTCGCGGCGCCGGAAGATAGCAGCGGCCGATTCCGAGATCGGAATCGACATCGCGCAGGATGTTCGTCATCTGGAGGCCCTTCCCGAAGCGCACGCCGAGCTCGCGCATACGTTGAAGGTCCCAGGCGCGAAGCGCCGGCAGATGCGTGACGCAGAGGTCGGTCCAGAACTCGCCGACGCAACCGGCCACGTAGTAGCAGTACCGATCGAGCTCGTCGTCGGAGTCGAGCGCCTCGATCTCGCCGCTCTCCTCGCTCGGGAAGCGCTCGAGGTCCATCTCCATGCCCTGCGTCAGCGTACGGACGAGACGGGAGATGAGCGCGCGGTCCGTCGACGAAAACGTCTCGAGCACCGCGAAGCAGTCCTCGAGGCGGCACAGGAGTTCGCGCTCCTTCGGCACGGCTTGCGGCTCGCCGACGCGTGCGCCGATCCGACGCACCGCGGCCGCGTCCAGGGAGGAGTCGCCGAACTGCGCGCGCAACGTCGCGAGGTGCTCGAGGCGCTCTGCAGCCGGCAGGAGCCGCGTGTCCGCAATCGTGTCGGCCGCGCGGCAAAACAGATAGCCGAGGCCGATCTGCCGGCGCACGCGACGGGGGACCGCCTTCAGGGTCAGGTAGAAGCTGCGCGAGACGGCTCGCAGCACCGCGTCGAGTTCCGCGGCGGTCGAAGGGCTCATGCCGAGCAGGATACCACGCGCCGGTTTTGCCGTCGTCCTCTTGTCCGCCGCCACAGACGTGCCTATCATGGTCTCGCCGACGTCTCAATCCGAGCAGGAGCCCCCCATTGCGCCGCAGATTCGCCGACGATTTCCCGATCACCAGCCTGATTCTGATGCTGATGGTCGGCCTCTTCATCATCGAGGTCCTCGCGACGCGTCGATTCGCCCAAGGCGACTGGGAGCTCACGCTGATGATGTGGATCGACGGCCGCGCGTCGGCGGCCCTCGGCTCGATGATCCCCAACCTCGCATTCCGCGGCGAGGTCTGGCGCCTCGTGACGCCGATCTTCCTGCACGGCATGCTGCCGCACCTGTTCATGAACGCCTACGTGCTGTGGGATATCGGCCGCTTCTGCGAGGCGCAGCTCTCCTCGACGAAGTTCTTCACGATCTTCATCCTGTGCGGCATCGGCGGATCGGTCGGCACGACCGTGTCGTGTTGGATTCAGTACTCCGGACTTCCGCCGTGGTATCAGTCCGTCGGCGCGTCCGGCGCGATCTTCGGGCTGATCGGCGTCGTCCTCGTCTACTCGATCAAGGAGAAGCACCGGGAGCTGCGCCAGGGCCTGATCCGCTGGATCGTGATCATGGCGGTGCTGTCGTTCTTCATTCCGAACATCGACCACGGCGGACACATCGGCGGCTTCGTCACCGGCTGCCTCCTCGGCCTGACGGTCAAGGACTACACGACGAGCACGACCGCCGAGCGCTGGCGCATTCCGAGCTACATCACCGGAGCCGTCGTCGCGGCGAGCCTCGGCATCGCGCTTTACCGCTACTTCATTTCGACGCGGTAATCGGCGCGCCGTACCACGGGGCGAAGTGGTCGATACACAGGGCATGGGCTGGCCGCGAAGGTCCGTGCCGCAGCTTCCGGGAGTCGTTCGTGTGGCAGCCCCTGCCCGGCGGAGTTGGATCCGACCGCTTCGCGGCGGCTCAACTCCGCGCCGGTTGCCGCAAGGCCGCGGCGCCAACCGTCGTCACCCAGCCCATGCCGAATTTGCTTTGGTCGCCTCGGACCGCCACTTACGATCTCAAGGGCCCGATGAGAGAGGGCGTGAACTCCACGAAACCACAGCGAGAGAGCTCGAGGCCAGTGCGGCGGTCGACATTCCGGAAAGTCGCCACATGGCTCGTCGCGGCGCTTTTGTGGGCGGGCGGTATCGATCGAGTGGCCGCGGACGCGGTCGACGCGAGCACCGACAACCCGGCCGCGGACGATAGCGCGCCGCCGAACACGAAGGAGGATCTGCCGCCGGAGTACCGCAGCGGCGCGCAGGTCAAGGAGCGCCATCAGGTCGAGTCGCGCCTGCGCCGCGCCGAGGACCACTTCTCGAAGCGCGAGTGGGTCGACGGCTTCGCGCTCCTCGACGAGGTCCTCGCCGAGGTCACGTCCCCGGAGCACCGCCGACGCCTGCTGCTCGAGGCCGCCAAGCGGCGCCGCGAGGCCGAGAAGGCCGCGCGCAAGAAGGCGGAGGAAGAGAACGCGGACGACGGCGACTTCGCGGTGCAGGCCGTGCAGCTCGGCCCCGGCGCTGCGGGCGGCGGTGCCGTGGAGATCGTCGGCGACGACGCGCGCAGCCCGACCGTCGAGGTCTACAGCCGCGACGGCATCCTGTACCACCGCGTCGCGGACAGCGCGCGCGTCCGGCTGCTCGACCTGCCCGAAGCGGCGCGCACCCTGTGGGTGCGGACCTACGAGTCGCCGGCGTCCGAAGCACTCGCGGCAGCGCTCGAGAGGCGGTTCGATGGGTCGATCGGCTCCGGTTCCGCGGCCGCGTTGCGGCGCATCGCCGAGCGCTACCCGCTGACGCGGGCCGGCCGGCGCGCGTGGTGCGAGCTCGCGGCGCGTCTGGCCGACGCCGGGCATGTGGCGGCGGCCGCGGCGGCGCTCGACGTCCGTCTGGCGCTGCCGTTCGACGACGGGGACGTTGACGACGACGGCGCGTCCGGCCTCGACCGCGCGCAAGTCCTCGCCCACGCGGCCTACCTGCACCTCTTCAGCGGTCACGCGGCCACGGGGGAGCTCTATCTCGCCGAGGTCCGCCGCTCGCATCCGGATGCGCTGATCCCGCTGCGCGGCGCGGCGACGCTCGGCGCCGCGATCGGCGACGACCCGCTCTTCGAGAAGCTCCGCGCGTGGGCAACCGAGCGCTCCACGCCTCCGTCGACCTGGACGGCACCGCAATCGTCGTACGCCCATGTCGCTGTCGAAATCGAATCCGACGCACTCCCGGAGATCGGCACCGAGCTGCGCTGGCTCCATCGTCTGCGCGCTCGCAAGGAGTTCGAGCGCACGAAGGACAATCGGGCTCAGCTCTACCGCGGCACCTATCCGGTGCTGCAGCTCGTCGCGCTCGACTCGACGATCTACACGCGCCACGGCGCGGACGTCGTCGCGGTCGACCTCGAGAGCGGCGAGGAACGCTGGCGCGCAGCGATCGAAGCGGACTACACGCCAACGACGCCAAACCGGTACGCCTATCGCTCGAGCACGCGCGGCTACGAGGACTACTCCGACCTCGGCGGCAAGAGTCTGACGCTCTTCCACGACCCGGGGCGCGGCGGACGCAAGCCGCGCGACACGATCGTCGTCGTCGACGGCACGAGCGCCGCCGACATCACGAAGTCGGGCCAGGCGACGTATCGCGGCAACCGGCTGCTCGCGTTCGACGCTCGCAGCGGCAAGCGCTTGTGGTCGCTCGGCGGCGCCGAGTCCGAGCGCGATCCGCTGCACGGCCTCGCGTTTCGCGCCGCGCCGATCCCCGCGGGCGACGTGCTCGTCGCGCCGGCGATCCGCGAGAGCGGCTTCTACATCGCAGGCGTCTCGCTCGACGGCAAGCTGGTGTGGCTGACGCGCCTCTACGCGTTCAACGCCGCGTACTACCAGCGCTACGGCAGCGCGATGCAACAGAGCGCGGCGGTCGCGGCGAGCAATGGCGTCGTCTGGGCGGCGCCCGGCGACGGTTTCGTGTCGGCGCTCGACGCATCGAGCGGCCGCTTGCTCTGGATGACGCGCTACAAGTCGAACCTGCGGCGACACGGATCGGGCGGCACCCACTGGGTGCACTCGCACCCGATCCTGGCGCGCGACGACGAGGGCGCTCTGCTCATCGCGGTGCCTCAAGACAGCGACTACATCACGGTCCTCGATCCGATGACGGGGAGCCTCGTGTGGGAGAAGGAGCTCGGCCCATCGCAAAGCGTCCTCGTCGGCTGCGACGACGAGCGGCTCTACGTCGCCGGCACGGAGATCCGCGCGTTCGCATGGCGCACGGGAGACGAGATCTGGAAGCACGAGCCGCGATCGAGCGGCGCAGGTCTCGGCTTCGTCGCGGGCGGACGCCTCTACCTGCCCCGCTCCGGAGGCACGATCGAGGTGCTCGACGCGACGACGGGCGACGAGACCGCAGCGCTGACCGTCCTCGATCCACGCGTTCCCCGCGGGTACCCGTTCAACCTGTTCCCGATCGACAAGCATCTCCTCGCGCTCGGCAGCTGGGGCCTCGCATCCATCCTGCCGCAGTCCGCCTCGTGGCAGCGCCTCGACGCCGCCTCCGACGCGAAGCGATACGAGAAGGCCCGCCTGCTGATCTCGGAACGCGAGTACGACAAGGCGCTCGACATCATCTACGACCTGATCGGCAAGACGCGCAGCAAGGGCCTGCGGCGCCGCCTGGCCGGCAGCTTGCGCAGCACGGTCAGCCGCGCCGCGAACGAGTCGAAGGACCCGGCCTACATCGCGAGGCTCCTCGCGTTCCACACCGCCGAGAAGAAGCGCGCCGCCGAAATCGCGCGCGACAAGGAACCGAGGAAGGCGCCGCCGCCGATCATCGCCAAGCGAGCGGACGAGCTGACGTGGCGCCTGCGCGAGGCCGACCTGCTTGCGAAGAAGGCGGCGAAGCCGACGCTCGAGGCCTACACCGCACTGCTGGCCGAGGACGGCTACACCGCGACGTCGCCGGACGGCAACCTGGTCGACGTGCGCATCTACGCATCGGACATGCTGCGGTCGCTGCGGTATCCGGAGCCGGAGGCCGACTCCGACTCCGACTCCGACTCCGACTCCGACGCCGACGCCGACTCCGACGCCGACCCGTCGAGCTGGACGCGGCCTCGTGAGATCGCGTATCGTCGCACGCGTCACGTCTCGTCACGAACCGTGGGTCTGTCAAAGGAGTGTGACCGTGCGCCGCCTTCTCGTGAGAACGCTGTCCGCGCACCGCTTCGCCGCGGTGCTCTTCGTGTCGGCTTTGGCACTTGCGCGCGGCGTGTCCGCGGACGACGCGCAGCTCGTCGACAAAACGCTCGTCGTCTGGGCCGCGCCAGCGACACTCGATCAGCGCGGCGGCTCGGCGCTCACCGTCGACGCGAACGGTCCGGACCGTTTCGACGCGATCGTCCTCGGCGAGCTGACCCCACGCGTGTGGATGGCCGGCAGCAACAACTTCGCACGCACGCACGAAGACCAGCAGGACTGGCCGCGCGAAACCGCACCGCCGGATCGCTTCGTGCAGATCGCGATCACCTACGCGGAGCGCGAGGTCGTGATCTATCGCGATGGCGAGGTCTACGCGAAGTACACCATGAAGAGCCCGCCGCACGCCTTCGGTCCGGAAGCGGCCGTCCTGATCGGCCCGCGACACCTGCTCGGCAAGAAGGACCGCTTCGTCGGGCGCATTCGCGACGCTCGCATCTATGACCGCGCGCTCGACGCGTCCACGATCGCCGCGATGGAGCCCGGCCGCTCGATTCCCGATGTCGAGCCCTGGGCGTGGTGGGACTTCTCCACGACGGGCACGTACGACCGAGCGCGTCGCTTCAACGCGGTGCGCCTCTCCGGCGATGCGCGGATCGAGGCGGGCTGTCTCGTCCTGTCCGGCGATGAGGCCGGCATGCTCGCCTCGCAGCACGACAGCGACGGCTCCCCCACCGCGAACACGCCGCAACGCTGGACGCGGGATGACCCGGTCCCCGCCGCCGCGTTGCAGTCCGCCCGTCTCCTGCGCGAGAAGCTGATGGCCGACAAGCGCCGGCCGCGATACCACTTCTGCATCCCGGAGGACAACGGACGCCCCGGCGACGCGAACGGCTGCTTCTTCGCCGGCGGTCGCTACCACCTGATGTACCTCTACAACCGTAGCGGTGTCGGGTTCTGCTGGGGACATATGTCGAGCAAGGATCTAGTCCACTGGCGACACCATCCCGATGCGATCGGCCCCGGCGACGGCGACGAAGGCTGCTTCAGCGGCGGCGCGTTCGTCGACGACGACGGTACGGCCTACCTGTCCTACTGGATGCTGTGGGGCGCCAAGGGAATCGGTCTCGCGAAGAGTCTCGACCCCGACTACGAGCATTGGGAGAAGCTCGACGCCAACCCTGTCATCCGGTCGACCGAATGGGGCATCACCGAGACGACCGATGCGAACGGTGCGAAGCTCGTTTACGGGTCGGCCGATCCGACGAACGTGTGGAAGAAGGGCGGCAAGTACTACATCCTCGCCGGCAACCTGCTCGTGCTGAACAATTACGGACGCAAGACCGGCGCGCCGGAGCACTTCAAGGGCGACCACCTCTACCTGCTCGAATCAGACGACCTCGCGAACTGGTCGTACAAGGGCGAGTTCTACGATCGACGCGACGAGTGGACCGACGCGAGCGAGGACAATATGTGTCCGAGCTTCCTGCCGCTACCGGCGAGCCCGGACGGCAGCCGACAGAGCGACAAGCACCTGCTGCTCTTCATCTCGCACAACAAGGGCTGTCAGTACTACATCGGCGACTACGACGAGGACGGCGACCGATTCCACCCGACCGCGCACGGCCGCATGACGTGGGTCGACAACACGTACTTCGCGCCCGAGGCGCTGATCGACGACCGAGGGCGCCAGATCATGTGGGCCTGGCTGACGGACAATCCGGGCGGCGAGGGGCCGGCCGGCTGGTCGGGCGTCTACGGCCTGCCGCGATCACTGTGGCTCGGCCCCGACGGAACGCTGCGCATGCGACCGGTCGCCGAGCTCGCCACGCTGCGTACGAACGAGCGATCGTGGCGCGACCTCACGCTGAAGGACGGCGAGACGCACGAGGTCGGCGGAGTCTCCGGTGAGTCGTGCGAGGTCGAGATCATGATCGCCGGCACGGAGAACGCCACGTGGTCGCGCACGGCGACGCGCTGCGGCGTCAAGGTTCGCGCCACCGAGGACGGAGCGGAGGAGACGCTGATCTACTACGATGCGGCCACCGAAGAGCTGTGCTTCGACGCTCGTCGCAGCGGCACCGACGGGCGCCGCCGGCTGGAGCGGGCGCCGCTGCGACTGGCCGACGGCGAGCCGCTGCGGCTGCGCGTCTTCGTCGACCGGACGGTCGTCGAGGTCTACGCGAACGATCGACAGGCGATCTGCCGACGCGTGTATCCGAGCCGCGACGACGCGAATCGCGTCATCCTGTTCGCGGCCGGTGGCAAGGCGACGTTCCGGTCGGTCCGCGCGTGGGAGATGGCGCCGTCGAACCCGTGGTGAGTCACCCGCGGCGGATCACTCGCAGCTCGCGTCGACGCACTCCTCGAGATCGTCCGCGGTCGGATCCGCGCCACAGGTCGTCGGTCCGGGCGCCGGCGGTGCCGCCCTACCCAGGAACAGGTAGTTGAACGTGTAGACCCCGTCGGCGAGGCCGACGAGCTGGTCGTCGGTCGACTCGGCCGCCTCGGGCCCCCTCGGCGCGGGGCCGCCCCGGAACAGGAAGTTCAGAGTGAACACGCCATCCGCGAGGCCGATCATGCCGTCGGAGTCGGCGTCGCCGCGGCGGAACGTCTGGACGACGTTGCACGACGCGTCGGCCACGTTCGCCTCCTTCGGCGTGCCGCGTGCCGCGATCACCCAACAGCCCTGCGGGTCGCCGTCCGGCAGCCGCGACAGCGATTGATTCGGCAGGACGGCCAGGTCGGGGTTCCGTCCGAGGGGTTCGCCTCCCGGACCCACCATCGGCTCGCCGGTGACCGGGTCGGGACACGGGATGACCTCGAGGGTCACCTCGTCGATGCACGGGTCGTTCGGCGTGAAGCCCGGGAAGGTAGACGGCGAGGAGAAGTCGACGCCCGAGATCAACCCGAGCGCGTTCTCGACGCGGTCGAACAGGTAGATCTGGTCGCCGTCCGCGTCGATCGAGAAGCTCGTGTGCCACTCTCGCCGCTGCGGGACGCTCTCGACGTTCGGGTCCGGGCACTCCCACCAGCACGGCGGATCGTCGCGCGTGGCATCGGGGCACTTGCCGCCGTCGTTGTCGAGCCAGACGATGACGCGCTCGCCGGGCGCCAGGATCGACTCCGGCGGGAACTGCCAGCCGCGAGGACGAAGCCCGCGATCCGACAGCCAACAGCCGGAGAGGTCGGCGGGCTCCGCGGCGGTATTGACGAGCTCGATGAAGTCCTCGTCGCTGCGACAGCAATCCGGATTGTCCAGCGAACAGAGATCGGCCGCGATGCACGGATCTTCCGAGAGATCGACCAGGAGGTCCGATTGCGACGCAACGACCTCGTTGATCAGGACGCCCGCGACTTCGGCGCGCGGCTCGTAGCCGACCGCGTACGTCCACCGAGCGTCGCACGAGATGAAGCGGTCGCCCTGGAAGACGGTCTCGTTCCCGGCCGCGTCGACGCACGTGCGGACGTCCTCCGGATCGAGCTCGCAGCCGTGCTCGGCAGGGCCGAATTCTCGATCGCAAGGGCCGGTCGATTCCGGACACGGATTCGTGGGCCGCGTAGCGGTGAGCGGCTCGTCGCCATCCGTACCGCGATCCGTCGCCTCGAGCAGGAACTCGACGCGCGCTCCCGCTTCCTGCCCGGGAATCTCCCCGCGCCAGACCGTGTAGATGTCCGAGGGACGTGGCGGGTCTTAATACGCGCCGCTTCGCGGGCCGTCCTCGTCGTAGACGAGCTCGACGCCGACCTCCGATCCGAGCGAGCCGTCGGGAGCCGTGACGCGATAAACGACTCGTACGCTCGCGATGTTCTCGGGCGTCGGCACCCTGTTGTCGCGCACGCGCGCCACGATCTCGACGGACTCACCCGCCGCCGGTGTGAGCAGCGAGTTGCCGGCTCGCGACACGCGAGGCGCGATGTTGCCGCCGGGTCCGTTCCGTCCGCCACCGCAGAATCGGGGCGCCCCGCCGATGCAGATACCCGGCAGATTCGCGCAAGCGCCGAACGTCGCGCTCCCCGGCGGGAAGACGACCAGATGCTCGAGCGTCTCCTCGCGCGGCACGGGTGTCGGCCCCGCGCCGTCGGGGAAACGGCCGATCGCGACGTCGTCGCCCAGCGGCGGCGGCCAGACCTGGTCGGCGAGCGACCGCGACAGAGGGTCACCCTCGGTTTCCTCCGGCCCCCAGAGCGAGATCGGCTCGGTGCCGTCGTTGTCGATGGCGAACGATGCGTGAAGCTCGCAGGTCGCCGCGCCGATGGCCCCATCGCAGAAGATGACGATGCGACCGCCGGGAGGAATGCTGGCGCGGCCGACCGGGAAGATCCAGGCGCGGTCGGGGTCGAAGCCCTCCCGATCGCACAGCGCCCAGGACGTCGACGGATCGCCCGTCCCGAGCACGACGATCTCATCGGACGGATTGTAGAGCTCGACCATGTCCTCCCAATCGCCTTCGATATCGAGTGGAAGGGTCGACTCGTTGTCCGCCAGGATCTCGTTGATGACGATCTGCGCGCACACGGTCGATGCGCACAAGACACCGCAGAGAGCGACAGCCGAAAGGACTGCACGGCGCAGATTCGAGTTCAACGGAAAGTGCCCTTGCTTCTCTGTGCAGCGTTTCACGACCGCACGATGACCTGTGGAGGTCGGCACACGGGCTGACCTCGGACCTCGAGACGCCTCGGATTCCTCGCTTCGAGTGTAGCGGGTCGTGCGGGCCGCGCCAAGGGCTCGACCCGGTGTCATGTCCGGCCATCGCGCGTACCATCGGGGCATGGGCTGGCCGGCGGGGCGGCCGCCGTGGCCTTCGAGAGCGGCTCGTACGGCAGCCCATGCCCGTGGAGTTGGAGCCGACCGCTCGCGGCCACTCGGCTGCCTGGCGAGGGCAAGTCTCGCGGCAGCTTCACTCCGCATGACCTTGACCACGCCCGCCCCAGCCGGCGACGATGGCTCCCCATGCCTGGGGAGCTGGAGGCTGACCGTTTCGCGGCAGCTCCACTCCGCATGCGAGGCCCCACGAGGAGACGAGCATGAAACCTGCACCGTCCACGCCCCCACACCGCACCCGCCGCGACTTTCTGGCTCGTTCCGCCCTGGCGGCCACCGGCGTCGCCCTCGGCTCGACGGCGACGCCGGCGTCGGCGGCCGCCGCCAAGGACTTCCCTGTCCGCCCGCCCGCGAGCGGCAGCCAGCGACGCTGGCGCACGGCGTTCGGCCTCAACGGCTTCATGTCGTCCGAGCGCGAATTCGGCAACTCGTTCGCGATCTGGGAGGTGCTCGACTTCGCGCAGCGTGAGGGGTTCGAGGGCATCGAGCTCGTCGGGGGCTGGCCGAAGCCGTACCCGAGCTCCGACGACAAGGCCCGCATCGACGCCCTGCGCTCGTTCTACGCGCGCTACAACGTCAAGCCGTTCTCGATCCAGACGAGCGCCGGCGGCGCGTTCCGCAAGGATCCGGAGGCTCGGACGCGGTGGCTGCAGGGGTTCACGGATCAGGTGCGGCTGGCCGCGCGGCTCGGCTGCGAATGCGTCGGCATCTGGCCGGGCGGCGGCCTCCGCGGCCAAACGCTCGAGGAGGCGCGCGATCGGCTGATCGAGACGTTGCGTGCGGCCGTGCCGGTCATCGTCGGCGAGGGCCTGATGGCGTCGGTCGAGATCGAGCCGCCGTTCGCCTTCCGAACGATCGAGGACCTGATCGCGATCGTCGACGGCGTCGACCACCCGCAGGTCCGCGGCATGTACGACCCGAGCCACTTCGACCTGATGAACGGCGGCAAAGGAAAACCCGAGGAGCTGCTCGAGAAGCTCGGCGTCCACCGACTCGGCTACATCCACCTGACCGACACCGATGGCACGATCTTCGGCGGCACGTCGAAGCACCTGCCGTGCGGCGACGGTCACGTCGACATGGACAAGTCGTTCGAGATCCTGTGGAAGGGCGGCTACGAGGGCTGGATCATGATCGACGCGTGGAAGATCGAGGATCCGTACGACGCGTGCCGCAAAGGGCGCGCGGCGATCGTCGGCGCGCAGCGAAGGCTGCGAGCGCGGTAGCGTCACGAGTCGGACGTTCGAGCGCGGAGAGCGTCGAGGGCGGCCTCGACGGCGGCGGTGAGAGCCTCCCGCGTCGGCCCCCACGACCGGTGCCACGGATCCCCCAGGATCTGCGGATCCCACGCGAAACGCGGGGGCAGCTGCAGGCCCCACGGCGAGAGCTCTCGCGCGAGGATCTCGAGGTCGGCTCGGGCTGCGGCCGCCTCCTCGGCGCTGCACGCTCCGAGGGCGCCGATCGTCTCGAACGCGCGGACCGCTTCGAGGAGTCGCTCGCGATCCTCGTCGAACCGGATCGTCTCCCGCAGCACGCGCAGCTCGTCGTCTGCGGCGACGCCAAAGACGGCGCGCGCACCGAACACGGCGATGCGCAGCGGGTTCTCGTGGTGCTTGGCGCCGCCGGCCGCTGCCCTGTCGAGAGCCCCGAGGACGCGCGCGTCGGCGATGCACAGCCGGGAGAGTGCGTGCACCGCGGCGGCCCGGTGCGTCGGCGACTCGTCGATATCTTCGATCAGCCGTGCGAGCGCGTCGATCGCCGCCGGGCTCGCAACCCGCGACGTTCGCCGCGCAGGCAACTCCAGAAGTGCGACGATCGCGCATCCGAGGCGCCCGTGACCGCGCGCCACCCGCTCGATCTGCTCGACCGCCGCGTCCGCGCCCTTTGTCGCACCCGCCTCGCCCAACTGCGCGAGGAGACGCCCGGTCGGTTTGCAGGGGCCGTCCGCGGCGATGAGCCCCGTGATCACGGCATCCGGACTCTGCGTCGCGATGCGGCGCAGTGCTGCGGCGCTGGAATCGTCCAGCTGCTGGGCGAGGGCCGGAACCGCGGCGTCACCCAGCGCGCTCAGCGCGTCCACGGCGGCCTTGCGGACCACGTCGACGCGATCACGAGCTGCCGGCGCGCACACGGCAAGTACCTTCGCGGCGACCTCGTCGCTGCGGTCGCGGCGGGCGATCGCGCCCAGCACGTCGATCCAGTAGGCCCGGGCGACGGTCGGCTCGCGAGCCGCGAGGTCGAGTACGCGATCTCGCAACGCGGCCGATCGACACGCGACCCGGGCGACATCGGCCGGAGCGACGAGGCCCTCCAGGGGCTCGGCGGCCTCTCCGGCCCAAACGCCGACCCCGCCCACCTCGTGGGAAGACGAGACCTCCACGGAAACCGAGGCCTCCTCGCCGAGGGCGAAGACCGTGACCTCCCCGCACAGCTCGAGCAGCTCAGCCGCGAGCTCGTCGACCGCCACACCGACACGGTCGAGCAACACGAGCGCCGCCAGCCGCAGCGGCGGGTCGTCGCGGGCGAGCATCTCGAGGGTCGGCACGAGCGCGTGCGGCACGCGCTGCTCCGGCAGCCTGGCGAAGGACGCGACGACGGCGCGGTGCGTGAACGCTGACCGGCTCGCGATCCGCGCGACGCGCTCGCCGGCGGTGTCCGACGCGACGAGCGCGCCCGCCAACCGATGCCGCACGTGTCCGATCAGCCGCGTGTCCGCGACGGCAGCCTCGAGACGATCGAGGCTCGCGGCGCCGTCGATGCCGATCGCTTCGAGCGCCTCCGCAGCCGCGACTTGCACGCGCAGCTCGGAGTCCGGGAGCCGATCGAGGATGGCGGGCACGGCACTCTTTGCGTCGCGGCCGAGCCAGGTCAGGGCGCGCAGTGCGAGCTCGCGCACCAGACCTGAGTCGTCGTCGAGCGCGCCGACGATGGCGTCGACGACTCGCGCACGGCCCGGGGCGTGCCGGCCGAGCGCCGTCACCGCGAACATTCGCGCATCCTCTTGCGGATGCTGCAGCCCCTCGATAAAGACCGGCAACGCCCGCTCCCCGAAGCACCACAGGATGTCTCTGGCCATTTCGGGGCGCCGGGCCCAGAGCTCGCGCACGGCCGGCAGCGCCGGCAGCCCGGTACGCACGAGCGCGCGAGACGCCCAATGAAGGCGCAGCCTCGCACGGCTCCGCCGGCCGGACCACGGCTCCTCTCTCGCGACGATCTCGACGAAACGCGGCACAGCGGCTGTCGAGCGCATCGTGGACAGCTCGTACGCCGCCTGCTGCTGCCACTTCTCGGTCCAGTCGAGCTGCTCGAGCAGCTCCCGCTCGCGAAACCACCGCATCGCGGCCGGCACACCGAAGCAGACGGTCACGACCATAGCCGTGACGGCCAGCAGGACGGTGACGCGAACGGCGAGACGATGCTTCATGGCGGCGAGCTCGCGGAGGTCGTCGCGGCGATGGAGCGACGCCCTACGACGGAATCCCGGCGTCGCGGCGATAGCGCAAGCCGAGGTTCATGATCTTCTGCAGCAGCGCATCGTACTTCATGCCGGCGGCCTCCGTCGCGCACGAGAGCTCCTCGCCGTACGCGAGATCGGGGTTCGCGTTGGCCTCGAGCACCCACACCTGGCCGTCGGGGCTGAGGCGCAGGTCGATGCGCGCGTAGCCGCTGAGATTGAGCAATCGGTAGATACGCCGGCTCAGCCGGTAGATGCGCTGCTCGAGAGCCGGGGTCAGATCCTTCGCGGCCTGCGTGTCGATCTGCCGTTCCTTCTGATACTCCCAGTCCCACTTGACCTTCGACGTCGCGATGTTCGGGGCGCCCTCCGGGAGGTTGCCGAAGGTCAGCTCGAGGATCGGCAAGACCTGCAGCCGGCGGTTGCCGAGAACCGCGACGTAGAGCTCGCGGCCCTCGATGTACTCCTCCGCCATCGCCGGGGTCTGCAATTGCTCGTGCAGGTACTCGACGCGTTCGCGCAGCTTCTCCTCGTTGCTCACGATCGACGCCTGGGAGATGCCGTACGAGCCTTCCTCGACGAGCGACTTGACGAAGAGCGGGTAGCGCAGGCGCTTCGGAGGACGCAAGCGACGCCCGAGCGGAAACACCGCGAAGCGCGGCACGCGGACGCGGTGGTAGGACAGGATCTTCTTACTGAGCGCCTTGTCGTGCGTGAGCATCAACCCGCGCGGGTTGCAGCCCGTGTACGCCTGGCGCATGAGCTCGAGGTAGCTCGCGACGTGCTGATCGTAGAGCGAGTTGCCGTGAAACTCCTCGAGCAGGTTGAACGAGACCTGGGGTTTCCAGTCGACGATCGCGTCGCGCAACTTGCCGAGCTCGTACTGTACACCGAGCGGCCGTGCCTCGTGCCCCATCTCGCGGAGCGTCGACACGACGTCGAACTCCGCCTTCCACTCGAGGACCTCCTTGTCGCTGAAGCCTTCGAGACTCTCCGGCGGGACGTGATCCTCGTGAACGAGAACGAGTACGCGGAGCTTCTTCACAAGGGGATCCTGTGGTGCGTCGTGTGCAGGAAGTTGACGGCCTGGACGCTGATGAAGATCGCGACCTCGAGCTTGATCTGCTCTTCGGGTCGATCGACGATGAGTTTCATCTCCCGGCAGCGCACGATCATCTCCTGCACCAGCTGCGCGATCGCGTAGGAGTGCTCGCCGGTACCGCGAGCGCAGAGCTGGCACAGCTCGGCACGCGCCCGGCGGAGGAATCCCGCTGCGGAGCGCCGCGAGCCGTTAGTCGCCGGAGGCTTGGCGAAAAGTCGCAGGAGGTCGCGGTCGTAGAGTTCGGGAACCTGGATGCCGTAGTGTGCGCGCTTCTTCTCGTAGTATTGCCGCAGCGTCGTCCGGTTCCGCGACAAGGGCTCGACGTGGCGCCGCGTTCGGACGAGCGGCTGGCAGCCCGCGATCGATCGCATGACCTCGTCGACGTACTCGAGCTTGCGGAGCGCGGGCCAGCCCCGGTAGTGCCGGCGCCAACGGCTGCGAGGCTTGAGCCAGACCGCGAACGTCTCGGCGAAGTCCTCGGTCGGGTGGCTCTGGGCGTACCACCAATCGAGGTGCAGCACGTAGTCGCGGCTCTTCGGCTCGGGCGTGTAGTGCCGCGGGTACCGCTGGCTGCGGCGACCGAAGAGGCGGCTCCACTCGCGCTTTCGGTGCAGTCCGTACGCGGTGTCGATCGCGTGCCCCGCCTCGTGGCGGAGAATCTGCATGCACCAGCGATCGGTTCCGCCCTCGACGTCGAACATCTGGCGGTACTCGAGCTTCGTGAGACGCGGATGGAGGACGAAGAACGGTACCGCGACGCCGGGGACGTCGTCGGGCGAGAACCACTCGTCCGCGACCCAGAAGTGCGGGCGGAAGCGAATCCCGCGATGCTCGAGCTCGGCCCCCAGAAGCTCGATGCGCCGCTCGATCGGCGAGCCGGCGAGTTCGACACCGAGATCGCACAGGCGCAGGTCGAGCAGCTCGTCGTCACCGAGGTGGACCCAGTCCGGCTGTCGCGCCCGTCGGCGTGCCATCGCTTCGTGCCATCACCCTCTCTGCCCTCTCCCTTTCCCAAACTGACCGGCCGGTCTGCAATCCGTTCTCCGGACCGATCGGAACGCTCCGCTCGAGGCCGCCTCGGGCCGTGCGCCTCACACCGCGGACACGCGCTCGAACTCGAGATCGACGACGACCCGCTCCTTGAATACGCACTGCCCGTACTCCAGGTGCCGCTCGAGGTAGTGATCGAGGAGCCGACCGACGACCGTCGGTGACCGGTTCGACGCGATCGATTCGATCCCGGAGATGCTGAACCGCACGGAGTCGGCCCCGTCCGTCGGCCGCTCCTCGACCGACCCGCCGTGGACGAGCGCCCAATCGCGAATCGCGTCCCCGACCTCGCCGTTGTGGCCCCGCTGCTCGATGTGGATCGTAAGCTCGAGGGATCGCGAACTCACGAACGACAACTCGAGGACAACGATCGTCTCTCGGAATTCGTTGGGATAGGACATTCGCGACCTCACTTCCCGCCAAGCCTGCACCGGAACCACGGTCCCCAGGCTCCGTCACCAACCGTACCAACGCTGCTGTCGACGCGCGCACCCGCTGACAACGCCGCTCAGCCTACCCGAAAGGTCCGGAAAAGCAAGAGTGTAGCAAAAACCGTCACTCCTGCAGCGCCCCCCGCGAACGTCGCCCGAACCCGGCATGGGCAGCCCATCGGAGGGCCGTCGGGCCCT